>SOJY01000276.1 GCA_004376385.1 Candidatus Bathyarchaeum sp. | reverse complement strand
TCATGGTTTTTTGGCTCAATTTCCCCAATTTTTTCATAGTCTTTTCGTCAAGCGCATCCTCCTTTTGTGCGTCACTATCTTTCTTTGGCACCTCTTACTTACTCCTCTGCACCGGAACATAAAATACAACAAAAAGGGATATTAATTTTCTCTGCATGCATTTAGAATAATGTTGTTTCTAGTGGTTTAAAATGTTAAGCTCATGTTGTCTGAATGTAGCAACCACTAAAATAAATCCATGTGTGCAAAAAAATGATGGATTGTGATGGCGTGTGTTTTTGTCGCTAGTAAACCTTAAATCCTTCTGCGCTGGCTCCTGAACCGTCACTGAATCCGAGCGCAATCTCATAGATGCCTATTTCTGGGACTAAGATTTCCGCTGTGAAGGCTGTGTCTGTTACAGTCTCAGGGACGATCCATCCGTCAACTGTCACTGGACCAATTAAGAATATCTGAGTAGGCGTACGCCCTTGCCCTTTTGGGGTAGTGAAGTTTCTTCCACTGATCGTAATGAGGCTTGGTATTGCATGAGGGATTCCTTCAGCTGGTTCGACCTCGGTGATGGCTGGTTCGGGTCCTGCGGGGTCATACTCAAACCACAAATTCTCCTCGATAGTCACACCGTCCAGAATGACCGCGACTTTCACTTTTTTAGGGTCAAGCGCAAACCTTTCGGGAACGGTGGTCCTAATGGTTTGGCCGTTTTTCACATGTGAGTCAATTCCATCGCGTGACCCAAATGTAACCTTCACAGTATCTGAAGAACTAAACCCCTCGCCATGGATGTTCACGGATAGCCCAGCCTTTCCCTTCTTCGGTCCAAAGTTGCGAACTTCCGCCGCGGCTACGTTCATCGGCAAAGCTACGAATATAATTGTAACAAGTGCTAAAGCTATTCCAAGTGATACTGCTTTTCTCATTCTTCTATCACCTTCCTCTCCCTCTTTGCATACTATTTAGTCTCAACATTCATTAAAGATTTGAGGAAATATATTCTATAATCTAACACTATACACCTGCATGCATGCAACAGGGTGAAGAGATTAAAGATTTGAAGCGTAGGCTTGAACGTGTTGACAGGGTTGAGATGCAGCTTGCACAGCTATTCACTCAACAGAAAGCATTGGTGTTTGTTCCACGACAAAACGCGGAAGAGGCATTCACCGGTATTATGGGAAGTAAGGGTAAGACCCGAGAGGTTCTTGTGAAACTTGCAGAAATAAGGAAGAAACAGAAAAGTTAGGTGATACAAAAGCATATAATGCATCCATAGTTGTTTTCTACAAGCCTCTTCTTGGATGAAAATTATATACAGTTTCTTCTAATAGGTAGTTAGTTGCCATTTTCAGAAGGGAAGACTTCTTTGCCTATTGATCCTAATTTCCAAAAGAAAAGGAAGAAAGTTGGCAAAGAGGAAGGCATTGCTATTTGGGGACCTGTTAAACCACCTGAGAAATTCGGTATACATGGAACCTACGTAGCGGTTGACTGGGATATTTGCGAAGGTTGCGGCATTTGTCTGAAGGTTTGTCCACAGCAGTTATACGAGTGGATGGAAACTTCTAATCACCCCATTTCTGAGAAAAAGGCATTTCCCGCCAGGGAATTAGATTGCGTACAATGCTACAAGTGTGAAACTAAGTGTCCTGCGCAAGCGATACGAATCGTTTATCCGGGACCAACTGGCTGGCTAGCCTGGCTGACAGTTCCTTTAATGTTTTTGCAAATAATAGCAGGCATTATCTATGGAGTCTTGTTGGGACCCTTTTTAGATCTCCAAATACTCTTCTATGCTGGATGGTTAATCTTACCCGTTGCCTTGCTATTCTTCTTCTCCATAGCGATATACTTTAGAAAAGAGGGTAAGCCAGGAGAGGGAAAAGGCCTTATGAATACCACAGTTCTCGTTGAAAGCGGAACCTACGCCATTGTTCGCCATCCACAACTTCTGGGCGGTATACTGTTAATGTCTGCCTCCATTCTAATCCCCCAACATTGGCTAAGTGCAATTATTGGCGTTCCAATAATAGTGTGGTGGTACTCAGAAGCGGTAAAGGAGGAAAAGGGTCTCATCGTGAAGTTTGGCGAGCCCTACAAACGCTATATGAAAAAGGTGCCTAGAATCAATTTTGTGCTCGGGGTCATACGGCTACTGCAACGTAGAAAGAGAGAAGTAAAAGTTGATAGATAGAAGGTGAAATCATGTCGCTTATACCTGATTTTGAGTTAGGCTTATGGAATGTTTGGATTCTTGTTCTTCCCATGCATGCATGCCTTACAAAATGATTCAGAATGGTTATTCAGAGTTCATAAGAGATAAGAACACTAGATCTCCTATCCGTTTGTATCAGTAAAAGGAAGAAAAAAGGCATGAACAAATATTTCGTTTTGCTGAAAACGGATGCAACGAGAACCAAAGACATCACACAGAAGCTGAGAAAACTTCCAGAGCAACCTTACCATGGAGTCAGGCTGTACTACACTATGAACTGTTTCGGAAACTGGGACCTAGCAATATGGTTTGAAGCTGAAAACCAAGACTACGCCCACGATTTCGTAAATGACAAAATACGCCCAATCCCAGGCGTTCTCGAAGCATACACGGTGCCAACAACCCCAATAAAAGAATACGTCAACTGGAAATAGCCGTTTCCAACAAGCACCGACAAAACCCATCTTTTTTCTTTTTGTTTCAAAGGGTTGAGTTAGGGGTTTCGGTGTTGTTCTGTGCAAAGCATGCATGCAA
>SOJY01000121.1 GCA_004376385.1 Candidatus Bathyarchaeum sp. | reverse complement strand
TCAAAACGTACACCGAAGCCACTGGAAAGAATGCCATAAAACTCGCCAAGATCATAGAAAACATAAGCTTGGAAACCGAAACTTGCATCGGACTAGCCCCACAGTTCGTGGACATTGCTCCTATCGCTCGTACTATGTCTGTTCCCGTGTTTGCACAACATATCGATCCTATTGCACCTGGAAGCTTCACGGGGCATGTCCTTCCCGAATCCGTAAAAGTAGCTGGCGCCGTTGGAACACTAATCAATCACTCGGAAAGGCGACTGAAACTCGCCCAAATTGACACAGCCATTAAAAGGTCACGTGAGGTCGACCTAGTTTCTGTAGTCTGCGCTAACAACCAAGCTGTAAGCGCAGCCGTAGCCACGCTCAGACCAGACATGATTGCTGTAGAGCCGCCTGAGCTTATCGGAACAGGGATTCCAGTGTCCAAGGCTAAGCCAGAAGTTGTTATGGGAACGGTGAAGCTTGTAAAGCAGATAAACCCGGATGTGGTGATCCTCTGCGGGGCTGGAATCACAAGAGCGGATGATGTAGCTGCCGCGTTGAGGCTTGGCACCGAAGGTGTTCTTGTAGCCAGCGGTGTTGTGAAAGCGAAGGACCCATACAAAGTGTTGTTGGAGTTTGCTGAAAAGCTAACTTCTTAGGTAAGGCCTCCATGAATCGTATTTGGAGAGATCTCACATCCAGCACGAGTGACTTTTGCGTAAAAAATAAATAGATCAGTTCCTCTAGTTTGGACGAATGGAAGCTAGGACGCTGAAAGAGAAAGGAGTTTGGAAAGCAGAAAATCCCTTATTTTCTAGCTTCCATTCTTTGTCCCTCTTTGCTCATTTCCCCCCAACATCAGGGACATTTATTGGTTTGTCGTTTCCATCTTAAAAATCTTTTGTTTTTTTCCCAGAAATGTGTCAACTCTTTGCCAAAAAGAAAGCATTGCAACAGACATTGCTTTTGTTGTTAACGAAAATATGCTAATCTGAGCGGAATTCTACTGCGTAAAAAACTTGGGTAGTGGATTGTTTTCTCATAATGGAAGTATTGAGCGTAAAACTCAACTCAGGAACGGACCTTTTAGGTATTCACTTGCGCGCTACGTCCTTCAGTCTCTCAAGTTTCTTCTTGTAGTCATAGGTCCATTTGTTTTCTTTGAAAAACTCGTACGAGATAGTTTGGCGCCTGAACGAGGCAACATCAAAGGTTACGTACAGAAAACCTGTAGTTAGTTTCTTCTCGGTTAGGCGGTTCATTGAATCGATGAGTTTTGAAAACTCTGTTTTTGGGATATATGTGTGAACTACGAGAGAGTGTTGGCCAATGGCTTTTCCATAATTAAAGATGAAAGGTTTGTTTTGCAGACTGTTAACAAATTTGGCCAGCTTTTCTTCGTTTTCAAAGTCAATTTTGAAACCACACATGTCAGATGTGAGAAGTGGATATGGAAGTGTTGCAACTTCATAATCAGTGAGAAGACTACGTCCAACGATATGTTTATGATATCGGTATCTAACTCCCTGTGGTGTTATGTTCACCACTTCTGCCAGTTTGGTAAATTTGGTTGTTCCGTCTTTCTCCAATTCCTTCAAAATTAATAGGTCAATCTCATCAACTCGAATGGAATAGGTTTTGGGTTCCATAAGTTCTCGAGGAAGTTTTTCAGACGCGTTTTGAACCTCGTCAATCCAACTTCTCCACTGGAAGTTCCATGATTTGCTTTGAAAGTCAAACCAATCGAAATTGGGCACAACTTCGGTGAAATTAGTGGTGTGGTGGAAAATGCAGCGCGAAAATGTTTTTAGCTGCGCGGCTTCATCTAGATATTCTTCCAGTTCTTTCTTATACTCCGCCGGAAAGGCAAAAACAGTGTAATATCCGTCGTATTTTCCATAGCATCGGACCCCGTAGGTCCAATAGTCAAGATTGTCAATAACTTGCTGCAACTTCTTTTCCTGTCCAGGCTTAGATTCTGCAATGAGAACTGCCTTCATTAACCCGAGCCTAGAGTAATCTAGGTTAGTCCTTATTTGAAGAAGGCCTTCTTTCATCAACTTTCTAATTCGGAAGGTTACGGTTCTAGGGGGCAATCCTATTGACTTGGCTAATGCCAAAATATTCCTTGGACCGTGCTTGCCAAGCCCTTCCAATATTTTTGCATTAGTCGGATTCAACATTTTTAAATATCGAAGCATCCACTCGTAGTCTTCAAGTTTACTCGTAGGATTACCTCCTTATCGGGCTTCTTCGGTCTGTTATGGCTTACTTGAAATCAGCATCAATGGATTCTCACGTCATCAACGGGGTCTCCCATAATATTCGGGTTTGGTCCTGGATGGGACAGTTTTCCGTTTTGACAGGGTTCTTCAGTTACATTGGGAGACCTAGAAGGTACACCATCTACAGATCGCCATAGGTGACTAGACAAAGCGGTGCTGCTGCAACCATAGATGATCGACAGAGCCACTAGACAGATTAACAGGAGAGAGGTGATTTTTTCGTTCATTTGTTTTTGTCTCCATTATATAATTGAGCAGTTTGTCTATTTTACTTTTCGCAATAATCTCATGAATTCTTTGCATAAAACGTAGTATTCTGATTGCTTGAATTGTACTGACATGTTGAAAAAGAACATTCTCAGTGTTTTAGAGAGGATGTTTTCTTTAGAATAGTGAGGCTCTCGGCGAAGTACATTGCATACAAAACTTAAAATGAAGAAGCCAAGTTACGTAACATAAACTATAACTATGAAGTGCGATAT
>SOJY01000093.1 GCA_004376385.1 Candidatus Bathyarchaeum sp. | reverse complement strand
TCTGCTCTGGTTCGGCATCCACCACAGATTTCGCGGTACTCGCATACGCCACATTTTCCCTTCAAATTATTACGGTCCCTGAGCTTGAGGGTTAATTCGGATGTTTGTAGTTGGTCCCAGACTTGATTCAGCGGCTTATTCTGAACGTTTCCCAGTCGGATACGATCATTGAAGCTGCATGGAATAACGTCTCCGTTTTCGATTACGCTCATGTATTTGCCGGCGATGGAGCACTTGCCAAGGAAAAAGTTGTTGAACCAATCGTTAAAGTCTGGCAATCCCCGCTGTTTAGCAACTCGAGCAAAGAATGGACAATAAACGTTGACTTCAGGTTTTCCTTTGTATTTTAGGCGAAGATCATAGACTTGGTTCCAAATCTTTTCATACTGTTCTGGTGAGGGAGCCTTGGCGAGGTGCTCTTTTGTTCGGTTGAAAGGAATGAATCCGTGAATAACTACCCACCTAGCGCCATACTCTTCAGCCAGTTTGATGATGTGCTCCATATCTTCGGAGGTGACGTTATTACGGGTTGTGTCAACATTGGCGAGGGTTGCCACAAGACAGTCTAGAAGTCCCGCTTTGGAGGTTTTTTCCATGGCTGAAACGGCTTTTGTGTATGCGCCCTTTCCGCGGATAGCATCGTTGATTTCTTTTGGACCGTCAACACTTATTGATACGCGGACCTCGTGTCTAACTAGGTTATCGAAGGTTTTGTCGTCAAGAAAACAGCCGTTGGTTATTACGCTCACATTCATGCCTGTGTTTTTGGCGTAGCCGATTATTTCGGGGAGGTCTTTTCTCTGAAGGGGTTCTCCACCGCTTATTCCAAAATAGGTTGCCCCAAAGTCGTGTATTTCGTCTACAATGCGCTTTGTCTCTTCGGTTCCAAGAGCGTCAGGAGCTGGAGAATTTGATGCGAAGCCGCAGTGTAGGCAATTGCTGGTGCACGCTTGTGTGCATCTCCAAGGCAGAATGAATAGGGGTCCTTTGCCTCTCAAAATATTCACCATGAGCAGTATTCAAGAGTCTAACGAGAAAATAAAAACAGATTTATTCGACATTATAATCACTTTTCAAAAGAGTTAAAGCGAAGCGAGTTCGACAACTTACCACCTTACCAGGATTTCAGAGGGTTCCAATTGAATTTGTTAATCCCCTATAAACGTTCCCTAAAACGTGAAAAGGTGGTAAGGTCGAGATGTTGTTTGAAAGAGTTTGAAAGAACCCCGAATTGAACTTCTCTCCGAAAAGCTACGGTTTCGGACGACACAAACAAAACATTCATTTTTTGTTGACCCTCTCCAATTGTGTAGTTTTTCGGAGGGAACCCTGAATTGAAGCGTTATGAGAAGGAAAGAAGGCTGGTTTCCTAACACAAAAACGAAAAACGAAAAAACGTTTTTACTTTAGGATTTGGGTGCTCTTTCTTTCCTATAGCGAGGTGGCGGTGAGAAGATGCGCGCGTTATAATTGATAATGCTCGATTTTTGTAGCTATTTTTTGTAATGTTTTGGTGAATGGATGATTTGGTTTTTCGGCAGCTAAGAAGCATTCTCCTTTAGCGTCAAGTATGTCACATGAACAAGGTATGACTCCAACCATCGGCAATTGAAGTGTTTCAAGGTCTATTTGTTTTCTTTTTGGGTTTTTTGATGGAAGAGATTCAATGGGTACTTTATTTAATATGACCCCTGTTTTCTTCTTGAAGAGTTCGTAAAGTTCACTTATCATACGTTGGGTTCCTTCCACGTCAGATTTGTCGAAGATTGTAACCACCAACACAATGTCGGCGCTGACAACGGCGTTTATCGAGTTATATTGAAGACCTGGGCTGGTGTCTAATATTACGTAATCAAAATGTAATTCTTTAAGTAGAGACTCTTTAAGCGAAAGAAGTCTGCCTAAAGCCTTCATTTCCCATTTTCTATCTTTGGATACCATCTCTTGAATGGCTTCAGTTGATGGGTTTGCTAAACCAACAAACATTTTTCCTTTCGTGACGTAGTTGGAGCTGCAATCCGTTAGAACCTTATCTATTTTGCATGTTCTGCTCAGGTAATCGTTCAGCCAATATTCAGGTTTAGCTGTTTTGAATATTGCGTGAAGGCTCGGCGCACGGAAATCTAAATCCAATAAACAAATCTTTTTACCTTTATTGGCGAGTGATATTGCCAGATTTACTGAGAGCAGGGTCTTTCCTGTTCCACCTTTGTACGAATGAAACGTTATGATCAATGTTTTTTCCCTCCGCCAGCATTACCTGGATCAGGTTCTCAGGGTCGACAACAAGCTATTTGTCCTCTCAGCCGAGTTAACCCAGCTCCCCAATACAACCTTAAGGTGATGGTTTTTTACACGTAGTAATTTTTATCATCAGCGCTAATAACAATTATGAATTATCAGTAAAGGTTTGACTTAATGTAACACCCTCAGCAATTTGACACTGCTTTCAGCGCAACCTGTAAACGTACCTCTTCCGCGCGCCCTTCTCCTTTACTGCTTTCTGCTCGACTACGACTTTCCCTGCCTTCTCCAGCTTTTTCATCATTACAAAGCCTTTGAAAGAAGGCTTTTCTAGTAGTCAGTCCAAACGGTATATGGGGTGAAAGACCTCGTGGACTCTGATAAGGATGTTAGCTTTAATGATGCTTGGAAAGATTTCCTTATCATTAGACCTATTCCATACGAAGTAGGTGCATGGATATACTTTGACTCCAATCAAAAAGTCACCCGAATTGATTTTGCAAAGTTTCTTAAATTGAAAGAAATCGAAAGTAAGTGATATTTTTGTGACGACTCAACAATCTCAGGTATACAGATGTGCTATCCTGAGCAAAATGTTGTGTCGGAATTTGAAAATAGAATAGCTAAGCTCTTGTTGGGAAAACCGTTTGAAAAATGGAAATATGACACATTAAAGCGTAAGAGTAAGCATTTCGGCGAAAAATCGAAGCACAACTAGGAGAATCAAAAAAAAGTGAGGTCCAAGAAATTTATTCAAAGAAACGCTACTGGGAAGCATTGTTCTCTTTGCATCAAATCTTGAAACATCGACTTCGAAAACTGCTTATGTATAAGTCCATGGATATAGACCAATCCAACTCAAAAATCTTGATAAACAGTGTCAAGAAAAAATTCTGCAAGGAAATTAAATGGTTTAGTGAGCTAATAGACATTACCTTTTTAATAGGAGCAATTAAAAAGGAAACGAGAGAAGAACTTGTTAGGTTTAACAAAGAAAGAAACCAAATAGCACATGACCTTTTGGAAAAGGAGATTTACCGAAGTAGACTCAAAAGTCAGTGTAAGCACGGCTTGAAACTAATAGATGTTTTAGAAGATAGTTTTTCGGAGATAATTCCGAAGCCTAAGTTCATAAAGATGTCAAAGTTTGAAGTTAAATCCATTTAATTTTTTCAGAAAAAAGGCGTGGTAACAGGTTTAGTCGGTTCATACCTTTTTCAACCTCAAAATCTAGTTATAGGTTCCGTGGTTAGGGGGGATTCTTTGTTATGTTTTGTCTCTAGATTATCAAGAAAAGTTACAAGCTCGCTGATGCTTTTCACGGTTATGGCGCCGTTGTTTTTGAGTTTCGTCAAGTATTTTGTGGCTTTGCCTTTGGTGAAGTCTCTCTCTTCGGTGGGTCCGTTTTCTAGGAGGATGGTTGGTGTTCCTTCTTTCAGAGCCGTTTCTGCAGCTTCTAGGTTACGCAGGTTCCCCTCACCAAACTGGGTTGGTGTTACTACGAGAACGTTAGCTTTACTTATCATCTGCAGGTTTGCTTTGTGTGCTTCGTCGGTTATGGGAGAAAATGGAGCGTCGTTTGTTGTCGGGACTGATAGCAGCTGGGCGGTCTCTTGATCCGTATCTAACAGGTTGAGAACTCCAGCAGTTACGCGGTAGCCTTCATCCAGTAATGTCTTCATCACGGTGCTGCCGGTGCCGCCTCCACATATCAGGTGGACAAGGAGGCTCTTTTGTTTCTGAATAATTGGTCTTGAAATGGGAATAACATAGAGAGAACCTGTAATAGGATGCTTTTTCACGATAGTGTCAACGTTGAAAACTTTTTTGACGTTTTCGCTTGTGAGAGTATCGTTCATTTTTCCGATAGCAACAATTTTTCCGTCATTCAAGAGAATGATGGAGTCACAGTATCGGGCAGCCAAATTGAAGTCGTGAAAAACCGCGATAATCAGCAACTTTTTAGTTTCGCATAAATGCTTGATGAGGTCCATTATTTCCAGCTGGTTGCTGATGTCCAAGTGTGTTGTTGGCTCGTCTAGCAAAAGAATTTGAGGTTCCTGAGTTAGGGCACGCGCAATTATCACACGCTGGCTTTCTCCACCGCTAAGTTCGTTTACAGGTCTGTCGGCGAATTCCCAAGTGCGTGTTAGTTGCATGGAATTCTTTGCTATATCTAGGTCCTTTTTGCCCTCCATCTTGAACCGGGCCATGTGAGGATTGCGACCCATGAGAACTACTTCCAGAGCAGTGAAATCGAAAGAAACAGGTGTGCTCTGTGGGACTACTGCCATCTGTTTGGCAACGTCCACAGTTTTCATTTTGTATACGTTTTCGTCGCCTATGAAGATTGCTCCTTTCTGTGGCTTGAGCACTCTGCTGATGCTTTTGAGTAAAGTAGTTTTTCCTGAGCCGTTGGGACCAAGAACTCCTAAGAACTGCCCGCTTTCAACAGCAAAACCGACGTCTTTCAGAACATCAACAGACCCATAAGAACAGTCGATGCCGTCTATTGTTAATGTCACCATCGCTTTTTGTCACCTTATAGTGTGTATCCTTTCCTTTTTCTGCGGAGCAAGTATATGAAGAATGGTGCTCCTGTAAGCGCAGTTATTATTCCGACAGGTGCTTCTCCTGAACCCATTACTACCCGTGATAGGGCGTCGCAACTCATTAAGAAAGCGGCTCCTACGATGGCGGCGGTGGGTAGCAGAACCCGGTGGTCAGGACCTATCAAGACCCTTGTTAGGTGTGGAATGATTAAACCAACGAAACCGATCAAACCGCTAATAGATACAGCGGCTGCGGTCAGGAGGGCTCCGGAAACAAGCAGTATTCTTTTCACTTTTTCTATTTCGACGCCTAAGTGCTGGGCTTGATCTTCGCCTAATGCCATTATGTTCAATTCGCGTGAATAAAGATAAGCAACGACGACGCCGACAAGTATGAAAGGAATAATGGCAAATACTTTATCCCAGTTTTCGGTGGGTGCAAGGCTTCCGATAAGCCAGAAAGTAAGTCCGTGAAGAAGCCTGTCGCTGGCGATTGTTTTCATGTAGGTTACTATCGCGTTCAAGAAGAGACTTATCGCTATCCCTGTGAGAAGCAAAGTTGTAACTGGAACTCTAGAACCAACTCTTGAGATACTATAGACGAAGAGCACGGTTGTTAGGGAACCAACAAAAGCCAATATTTGAAGCGTGTTTACGCCTAGAAGAGAAACACCAACCCCAAGAACAATTACCAGCGCTGAACCCACGGATGCACCTGTTGAGGCTCCGATAACGTAAGGGTCAGCCATTGGATTCCTGAAGATACCCTGATACGTGACCCCCGCTGTTGCTAAAGCCGCACCAACAAGGGCTCCACATATCACTCGTGGAAGCCTGATTTGCACTATTATTACTTCAGCTGTTGTGCTGATGCCCGAGTAGTCCACCAGGTTGTTCAGCAGAGGAACTTGTTTGGCTAGTATCGTCAAAATGTCACTGAAAGGAATATGCGCGTAGCCTAGATTGAGTGACAAAACAAAAACGATTCCAAGCGCAACTAAGAGTATGACCAGATGTAGCTTCCAGTTGGAAACACGTCGTAAATGAGATGTTTCAGCGTCTGTTTTCATTGATGTTTCACAAATTATGTTTAGGTTATAAAAAAGGGGGGGTTATTTTAGGGTTGTCCAAAAATTTCTGGATGAACCATCTTTGCTACAAGTTCCAGCGCGTCAACGAGCCGTGGACCTGACCTAGATATGATATCTGCATTGATCTCGTAGAGTGCACCGTTCTGAACTGCACTTATGGATTCCCATCCAGGACGGCTCTCCACAGTTTCTATGGTCTCATAGAAATTCCCTATTCCCATATACATGTCAGGGAAAAACATTACATCAGGATTATTGTCTATAATTGCTTCAGAGCTTACAATTGGCCAACTTGTGGTCGCGTCGTTGAAGATGTTTTCTCCACCTGCCAAAGTTATTATTTCGTCAATGAATGTTTCTGGACCAACGCTCATGAGGGGGTCATTCCAAACTTCATGGTACACTTTTGGTGTGGTTGTTGCTTCTGCTGCTTTGTTGGCTACGGCGTCGATTCTCTGTCTGAGTTCACTCTCGAGTGCAACAGCTTCGTCATAATGGTTCGTGGCTCTACCTATCAAGAGAATGTCACGAAGAACAAAACTGAAGTTCCTTGGTTCGACCACTAAGACGTTGTATCCGAGGGTTCGCAGGTTTTCGGCGGCTTCTAGACTACCAGTGGTAGCAAGAACGAGGTCAGGATCAAGAGCAACGATTGGTTCGACAGATGGACCGTAATAACTTCCGATGCTGCTCATGTTGCCAGCTTCGATCCACGCCGAAAAATCGTATGGATAATTACAGAAGTCGGTTACTCCAACAAGTTTGTCGCCAGCGCCAACAGCGAACAGTAATTCCGTATTGCTAGGAGCCAAAGACACAATTCTTTCTGGAGGCGAAGTTAAAGTCAACGAGTATCCCAAATCATCGACGAGGTCGCCGCCCTCGAATTTGTCGGGTTCGACCTGATATAGGGTATAAACGTAGACTGAAGCAACTAACGCGATGATTATGAGTGTTGTCAAGAGATAGATGGTGGTTTTCTTCATTGATTCTACATCCTTTAGGATGGATTATCCATCCGAAGGGATATATAAAACTTGCTACAAAAACAACAAAAACAGACAAAAAAGGCTACAAACCTACAATAAACTCGGAACACACAAAAAGTTTACCCAATCGAAACTTTAAGATAAGCCATACCCTTCGCTGCCTTTTTCTCCACAGACTTCACCTTAAACGGTTTTGCGTAGAGAGGACAGCCAAGGACCAACGTATGAAACTCCCCGTTCTCACCCAAAGGGTCAACACTTCCAATCTTCGACAGAAAGTCAGCACTAGTCTCTTTACTGATAACGAAACCCAGCCATTCCTCCCCCATACAGCTTAAGTTTACGCCCGTAATCAACGCCTTGAACCCTAAACCGAAAATTTCATGAAAAAGCTCTGACGTATCTCTCCCATAGATCGGCTCAAGCAACTCCAAACCAACCTTACCGCAGACATCCTGAAGACCCGCCAAATGCGCTTCAACATTAATGTCACCCGCCACCAAAGCATCAACTTCAAGGCTTTTGAGCGCCTCAACAAATGCTCCCTCTCTCTGAAAATCAACAATTGTCAGATGTTTCCCCATGGATTCTGCCAACATCTTCAGAGCTTCTATGTTCTCTGCATGAGGAGAGGGCCAAGGAAGAGTTGGAAGCAAAGTTATCAGATGATCAACCGTGACACCTTGCTTTTCGACGAGATGCAGGGCATAGAGGGAATCTTTGCCACCAGAAAAGAGAGCCGCAGCATTCACGAAACAAGTATCCTCCACAGACTCTTCACACAAATCTTGAGGAATTATTTAAGAACTTGGGTTAATCATTTTCTCCAGCAGCTCTAACGCCTCAACGAGCCTAGGTCCGGGTCTGGAAATAAAGTCTCTTGGAACCTCATAGAGCCTGCCGTCTCTAACAGCAGTTATGTTCTCCCAGCCCAGCCGTTTCTTGACAGCCTCAAAGCTTCCCCAAAATCTGGGAACACCGGGAATAACTGGAAAAACCATTATGTCAGGGTCCCGTTGAATAATATCTTCTGAGCGGATTACTGGCCACTCTGAAACCGCGTCTCCGAAAATGTTTGTTCCGCCCGCCAAGTTGATTAGGTTACCAATCCATGTTCCTGAATTCACGCTAATGTAAGGGTTGTTCCATACTTCAAAGTACACCTTTGGTCTATTAGATGCCAGATTCGAGTTTGTAACTACCGCGTCTATTCGTTGTCTCAGGTTTTCTACAAGGTTGATGGCTTCGGCAGAATTTCCAGTTGCCATTCCCACCAACAGGATGTCATCGAGAACGTCATTCATGCTATGTGGAGCCAAGATCAAAACGTTTAGCCCTAAACTCCTTAGTCTGTTGGCAACTTTTACTGTTAGTTCACATCTGCGGCTGCAATTCGTCTTACAATTGTTTGTCTTTAGCGTACACTGGGCTGTGGAAACCAGAACTAGGTCAGGCTTCAAGTCAACAATGGTCTCCACTAACGGATTCCAGTAACCACCCACCCTCACTATTTCGTCTGCTTCAATCCGCGCCTCTAGTTCAGTAGGATAGTTACAGTAGTCTGTTACCCCCACAACTTTATCGCCAGCGCCCACAGCAAACAATATTTCCGTGTTGCTGGGAGAAAGGGACACTATCCTTTCCGGGCAAACACTTAGATTTGTCACACGTCCACACTCATCGACATATGTAATGTTGCTCCCGTGTCCTGAGTTCCTAGAAGCTAGAATCAACAGTGACTTTAGAACCTTTTCTTCACCAACACAGAAGCATGTTTGCTTTTCTGAACTGTTTATCTATTTTACAGTGACGGATTTGGCTAAGTTTCTGGGCATATCCGGATCGTGTTCACACTCGATTGCCATGTAGTAGGCGAAGAGCTGCAGCGGAGTGACAAAAGGTATTGGAGACAAAACTTCAGGCAATCCTGTGTCTATCTCTATGTAATCGTCAGCCAACGCTTTTATCTCCTCATCATCCTTCTCAACCACCACGATTATGGAGGCGCCGCGAGCCTTCATTTCCATAATGTTGCTGATTATAGTTCTATGCGTGCCATCTTTTGGGCATACGAAAATCACAGGAAAACCAGTCTCAATTAGGCTAATGGGACCATGTTTGCTTTCTCCTGCAGGATAAGCTATAGACGGAATGTATGAAATCTCCATAAGTTTCAGTCTACCCTCAAGAGCCACAGCCGAGCTTATTCCGCGTCCCAAAAAGAAGAATACTTGTTTGCCTCGATATTTCTTCGCTAACTGTTTCACTTTTTCTTCTTGACTGGCAATAGCGCGCTCAACGATGTCTGGTATCTGCTCAAGCTTCTCCTCAAGGTCCTCAATCTCCACATGAGAAATCTTTCCCCGTTTCTTGGCGAGCCTTATGGCAAGCTGTGAAAGCACCGAAAGCTGAGAAGTGAAAGTTTTCGTGGCTGCGACACCTATCTCTGGACCCGACTGCTGACAAATGTATACTCGGGCAATACGTGTCAAAGTGGAACCGACAACGTTTGTTAGTCCCAGAACCGTAGCTGCTCGTAGCCTAGCACTTTCAACCGCATCTAATGTGTCGGCAGTCTCTCCGGACTGGCTGACAACTAGAAGGGTGCTGTCGATGTTCACTGATTTTCCATGTTGTTCAACGAACTCTGAAGCTACGACAGGATGGGTTGCCAAGAAGGACAACTTAGAAAACATGTAGGACGCTGCCAAGCAGGCATGATAAGAGGTTCCACAGGCTACCAAGAAAACTTCTCCTGCCCGATCCAAAAAGGTAGTCATCAACTCCAAGTATTTGTCCTGTAACCTGAGGGTGTTCCGTAAACGTAAAGGCTGCTCGTGAATCTCCTTCAGCATGAAGTAAGGATAACCCTGTTTCTCAGCCATCTCAGGAGCCCAATCTATAAGCTCAGGTTCTCTAGTGACCAGTTTCCAATCAAGGATGTTGCGGATTTCGTATCCCTTATCACTTAAAATTATAAGCTCTCCGTCTTGAACGATAACAGACTTGTTTGTCTTCGAGAGAAAAGCGGGAATGTCAGATGCAACATAGA
>SOJY01000248.1 GCA_004376385.1 Candidatus Bathyarchaeum sp. | reverse complement strand
TTGCTATGGAGTTTGATGAATCGGGTTGTTCAAGAAGGAATGTTTCACGTGGAACATCAGAAAAGAAAAAGCGAAAGTGAAAAACATAAGGCTGAAAAAGGGAAAATTGCAAAAGTCTGAGAAAAAGAAAAGAGAAAAAGAAAAGAAATTCAGAAGTACTACAATCTGGAATAAAGTTTGTTGTAATTATACCAAAATTTATATAGTGTTAAATTGTTAGGCGATTAGTGATAGGTTTGTTGAGGCTTTAAGTTGGAATTCCCAGGGCGAGCGTGGGAACCAGGCTCGACAATATAAGTTGCAGCTTATCCTCCAACGCTACGCAAGTAGATTCTCAGATAGATTTATCAGATTTCATGCTTTTAAGGATAACAAAAAATGCCGATAATCAGGATTGATTATGTGTAAACACTTAATCTTAGTTGCAGTTTATCTTATACCCCTGCGAACGATTGAGGCGCCGCAGCTTTGTGTCTCGGATTTACTCGACAAATATGCAGCCAACCAGGACAAACTTAAATCGTTTATAGTTAAAAGCGAAGATACTCTTCTAAGAACCTATAGGCATGCTCCATATCAGAGGCTCGAAAGATGGCATTGCGACTTTCGAACTGATGGTGAGAGAATCCACTTCCGCGCGAACCTATGGATTGATCTGGCTTCAGAAGAGGATGAGGTTCCGACCAGTGCTGACGCTGACGAAGAAATGCATCTGCTCTGGGATGGCAAACGCTACATTTACTACAGAACTTTCAAAGCAACAGGTCGCAAGGTCGCTTTCATTAATACGGATGAGGAGCGGAACAGATACCGCGTACCCAATGAGATGTGCAAGGCATTTGATGGCGGGGCTCGACTTTTGGGGATTATTTATGGCGATGGCAAAAGAGTGGATTTAATTCTTCGCCAAGCTGATTCCATATCCATAAGGGACGAAATGGAGAAGGTAGGCTCTGTTACATGTTACGTTGTTGATGCCAGGACGAAGCATGGTTCTTACACTCTCTGGTTTGACCCGGAGCACGGCTATAACATAGCAAAAGCATATAAGCAAATGGGACCAAACGACCTGTTTTTCGGGCGTCCCTTTAAGGGGAATACTCGGTACTCATCTATATCGTTTTCTATGGAAAATGTTCGTTTCAAACAGATGGGCAGTATATGGATACCAGTAGAGGCTGATTCTCTGACAACCTTTAACTATCCTGAGGGTGGTGCCATCGTGATGAAATGGCGCCAAAAGCGAACGCAGTTTATTTTGAATCCTGACCATGAGGTGTTGGGTTCTTTTGTTCCCATGGTCGAAGATGGTACGCGAGTTTATATGAACAAGGAGGGCGTTAGATACGAGTGGCAAAATGGAAAGCCGGTGGCCAGTATCGATGAGGCCGTTACTGACCAACCCGATCAAATGGCAGATAAATCCACACCCTATCTTGTGCCATTCTTGATGCTGATTATTTTTTTGGTTATTGTAGCTATTGGATGGCAGGTTTTTCCACGGATTAAGAGAGATATCCGTGGAAGGCTTTGAGAATATAACTATAATCAGACTCGCTCTGGCACGACGAACGGTTTGCGGTAATCCCTCGTCAAAAGGTTGTTCGCCCGCTTTGAGAACTTGCCGATGAACCTTTCTTTCCTCGAATTCATCGTTAAGCTCCTGATATTTTAACTGATACACCATCAGCGCAAAGGCACAAACTCAGCCCAAAACCAAGTGAAACAGCAACTGCAAGCCCCGCTGGAAATCTCCCATTTTGTAAGATGTTCGGCGGTTGTAGAAATTCCCCACAGTGCAAAGAAAGACGACTATATCCCCCTTTGTCTCTGAAGAAACGGCTTTTACAGTTTTACGCTCTGCCAAGGGTCTTTAGGTATCTCTTTGACTTGCGCAGTCTCATTCTGGAGGCCTTCTTTTTTACCGCATCGTTCGGCCGTCCCAGCTTTGCCGCTATTTCGGCAGTGGGATTGTTCGGGAAAAGTTTCTTGAGCAGACTCAGCTCGCTCCTCGACCATAAACCCTTGATGAGCTTTTTTTTCTTCTTTTTTTTCTTCTTTTTTTTGGCCATTATGTGAACTCCTTTTACATTAACCGGACTTATGGCTCGTAACCCGCTTCGGAGTATTATAATGAGAGATGTGGTAACAATCAAACAATTTTCATTTTTAAGAAAAAAAAAGTTCTTCGGTGGTCAATTTTGCGTGCGTGTTTGACTGGTAGGCGACGCGCAGAAGCCACGTCAATTCAAGGCCAACCTATGGCCGGATTCTATCATTTTACTCTGTAAGACCAATAGTCCTATGCCTAATTGTGGATCGGCATCTATCGTTTCCCGGCTCGTCCGGCACCAATTGAGCTTGGGTTCACGCCTAATTGGTGCGGGATGGGCCTTAAGAGCGTCGTTTCGGTGGTCTTTTACCGTTGACTCATTCGCCTTTTGCACTTTGGCCATCTTCCGCAGCTCGTCGCTTCGCAGTTTCACATTAACATCCGGCAATACACCCCAATTTTCGCTGCCCGGCTTTCTATCCTCGTCTCGGCTTTTTATCCTTTGTCCTGATGGTAAATAATAATACGCTGTTGTGTATTTTAGTGTTGCACCCCCGCCGAGATGGCCCACTATTGATTGCACACTGCCCTTGCCATAGCTTCTTTCACCGACAACAGTCGCCCGGTTATGCTTTGGTTCCTGCAATACCCCCGCCAAAATTTCCGAAGAGCTCGCTGAAGAACGGTCTATGAGTACGACCATCGGGTAGTCAGGATGCG
>SOJY01000250.1 GCA_004376385.1 Candidatus Bathyarchaeum sp. | reverse complement strand
GCACTGAACCGCCACGGCAACAGGATATGATGCAGGGTGCCTATGAGCGTAGTCAACCTTTACATCCAACACTGTGATTTTGCCTCCCAAGCCCATGGGTCCGATTCCCGTCGAGTTTGCGGCTTCACGTAGCTCCTGCTCAAGTTTCGCCAGTTCAGGATCAGGATTAGGCTGATCTAAAGGTCTCAGCAGCGTCTCCTTGGCTAATTTCATTGCTATGTCAGCTCCTCCCCCAACCGCAACACCCAAAACTGTGGGGGGACAAGGCTTTGCGCCAGCGTTAATCACAGTGTCAACGACAAACTTTTTGAGTCCATTTATTCCTTGGTTCGGACTGAGCATACATAGGGCGGAAACGTTTTCAGACCCGCCTCCCTTTGGTAATACCGTGATTTCGAGGGTATCCCCGGGCACAACTTCCCAGTGTATGTAGGGAACGTGTCTTCCGGTGTTGTCTCCCGTGTTCTTTTGGGTGAAGGGGTCAACAGCGTTGGGACGAAGAGGCAATTCCCTAGTTGCCCTTACTGTGGCGTTACGTAGAGCATCCTCAACCTTGTCTAACCCATCTACTTGGCTACCTGCCTTAACATAGAAAATGACAACGCCCGTGTCTTGACACATGGGAGCACATGTTTTCTCAGCCAATTCCACATTTTTTAATATGGCTTCCAGTTGAGACTTTCCCACTTCGTTCTCCTCTTCGCGATACGCCCGCTGGAGAGCAACTTTCACGTCTCGCGGCAGCTCTGTGACCGCCAGTTGCAGAAGTTTGAACGCTACAGTCTCGAGAAGCTTTTCGGTCACCACAACTTTTTCCTCCCTGTCTAGAGCAGATTTGGAAGATATGCCTTATACTTTTTGCTGCAGACGCGAAGATTTGGTTTTAGCAGTCTCTCATCGAATGTTTTATCTGCCATATAGTCTAACTTAAATATGCACCATAACATGCTTCTAAATCTGGAATTGATGCAACAAAATGAGTGAAGGGGCAGCCCTAGAAAAAAAGAGATACGAACGCCTAGAAGACCTTGGGATAGGGTCTGCCACATCCAAAAAGCTGCGGGAGCTAGGATTTCACACCGTGGAGTCCCTTGCCAT
This sequence comes from Candidatus Bathyarchaeum sp., assembly GCA_004376385.1. Classification (GTDB taxonomy): domain Archaea; phylum Thermoproteota; class Bathyarchaeia; order Bathyarchaeales; family Bathyarchaeaceae; genus Bathyarchaeum. The sequence goes on along the minus strand of SOJY01000250.1, from coordinate 8,952 downwards.
GGCTACAGTTAAGGAGTTAGAGCAAGCGGGCATAAGTAAAACAAAGGCTCTGGAGTTTATTCGCAAAGCGCGTTCATGCATGCCTCTCCCGTTCATCAGGGGAGACGAACTGCTGAAGATGCGGCAGACCGTCCTACGTTTGACAACGGGAAGCAGCATGTTGGATAAACTGTTGGGTGGAGGCATTGAATCCCAATCTATCACGGAATTCTACGGAGAATATGGGAGCGGCAAAAGCCAGATTTGCCATCAGTTGTGTGTAAATGTTCAGTTGCCTCCTGAACAGGGTGGTTTGGGCGCCGCAGCCCTTTACATAGATACAGAGAACACCTTCAGAACCGAACGAATTTTCCAAATGGCAAAGAATCTGGGCCTAGACCCTGAAGAGGCACTTAAGAACATCATTTTTGCTGAGGCATACACGTCAGAGCATCAGATGTTTCTTTTAGAGAACGCAGATAAGGTGATTAAAGAAAACGGGGTCCGCTTGATCATTGTGGATTCCTTGACTTCTCAATTCAGAAGCGAGTATCTGGGCAGGGAGATGCTGGCTGAGAGACAACAGAAACTCAACAAGCATATGCACATGCTGATTCGGCTGTCCAGAGCATTCAATGCGGTAGCTGTTGTCACAAATCAGGTTATGTCCAAGCCGGACGTATTCTTCGGTAATGCCATACATCCCGTAGGTGGTCACATAGTAGCCCACACTAGTCACACCCGTGTTTTTCTTCGAAAATCTGCTCGTGGACCAGTGAGAATTGCACGTCTTGTTTCGAGTCCATATTTACCAGAGGGGGAAGGAATTTTTAGGGTTTCTGAAAGAGGAATAGAGGATACAACAGAAGAGGAGAGATGAGTATAGATGCCGATTTCAAAGATTTTTGTAGTTAGATTCTTCCAGCTTTTGAAGGGAAGACGATTTGCTGAATCGGAACGTGTACTTGAACGAATAAGACAAAAAACAAACAAAACCGAATGGAACAGCGGATACCTTCACGCTCTCGACGGCATAATTTTAGCCCAAAAATCAAACGACTCATACTCGTTCATCAAGAACTTGAACTTCGAAGACGAAAAAGAGTTGAAAAAAAATAGAAAAGAGTTTTTGAAGGAATATAAAAACAAGATTCACTCAGATTATGACCGCGGCTTCTTCGCAGCTTGGGCAGATTACATGTTCATATCAGTAAAGGACCTAGCAAATCCAGAGACGCCCAAGAAACCTAATGAAAATAAAGAAAACACCAAATTAACTAACTAACGAAATCTCGGTTTGAAGCCCTTTTAATGTCCCCTTGACTGCTCCCGCAACTTTACTGATTCACTCACGCTATATGAGTAGGTAAAGGCTTTCTGTTCCATTTTGATAACCTAAGCCCGCGTAGATTTGGATGAACCATCTTGCTTTTTTATTGCCTCGGCTACTGCGATCTTTGTTGATACACCAATTAATTCGCCTATTTTGGTGTGTCCACCAGTATATAGTATTGATCTGCTCGGTTCTTTTCCAGAAACAATGATCACGTTATCTGTTCCCGTGCCTGTTGCTTGGTTTTCAGGGGAAACCGAGCTTCGGGCATCCATATCCTGAAGGGCAGCGGTTTTTGCTTCTGTAGCAGTAATGATAGCCCGCGCCATAGCCCCATCACTTAGAGTAGCATTGGTCAAAAGAATTATGTTGATTGTTCCAAGCGTATTCTCAAAAGTTCCATCCTGTTCCATCCAATTTGCCCCATCAACTCCGGACCTAAGAGCATTGCCTACCCCTCCAGTAGTCAAACAGGAAACTATAAGGCCTTGATATGACTTCTCGCAGACTGCCAAGTTATCCATGTTAGCTCCTGTGCTCAAGAAACTGAGGTTGTTACGAGGGATTTTCAGGTGGGCGGGAAAGTTTTCTTCAAATTCTTTATAATTTATCATTGTAATATCTGACAAAGCACTGGGTTGATAGGTGTTGGCAACAAAGCTCACCTCTTTGTAGCCGTCCCAAGTGGAAAGAACCCTACGCTTTTCTCCAAAAGAGACAAGCAGAGTATTCACATCAAAATTCTGATATGTATGGTAAAGTATCTCCGCTCTTACATTTTCTAGCTTTAGTTTAATTTCCCTTTTCTGCATGTCAACACGCACATCCATATTATTTGGCGTCTCGATAACTCTTCCGCTTTTAGTCTTGAAAACGTTAATAATAATTTGAATTCTTCGCTACCACATAAAGGATAGTTACCGAATACATAGCATGAAACAGATAACCTAGCGGTTCAGAAAACCAAGTAGTGCCCTCTTTTTTGTTTTCATATTAGGAGACTAATAACAGCTGATTGTTGAAAACAGCCTTTTTCTGGAAACCACACAGCGAACAGGAAACATATAAAAGGACAGAGTCAAAGTGACTCAGAAACTCATGGAACAGAGAAGGTTTCTCCTGTTTGCCTCATCAACAGGAACCTTTGTAGGGCAAGTAATGTTGGAGCGTGAGTTATCTTGCCAGAAGCTAGCATTTTCTTTGTTTGTTCAATAGGCACGAATTTTACGTTTATTTGTTCTGTTTCCTCTAGTCTTTGCGTTCCCTTTGTTAGGTCTTTGGCGAGAAACAGATGAGCCTGTTGAGTGCTTCTCGACAAAGGGTGAAAACAGCCCATGCTTACGAGCTGTCCAGCTTTGTAGCCGGTTTCTTCTTCAAGTTCACGGAAAGCACTTTCCTTCGGTGTCTCTCCATCCTCGATGTGTCCGCTTGGAATTTCAAGGCTCAAACAATTTCGGGGATACCTGAGAATCTCGATTAGAACAATTTTGTCTTCGGTTATTGGTAGAACAGACACGAAATCTCTTAACTTAATTTTTGTGTACGTTATTTCTTTGCCGCTGGGCAAAACCACCTCATCGTCAAAGACAGACACAAACTCTGAGTGATAGAGAAGCTTGGTGTCAAGTAGTTTCCACTTTTTCAACAAGTCCACATTCCTTCGGTTCTCATTGCAATTCTGAACAGAAAGAAGAGATATTAAAAGGTGATTCCATGCCAATAGAAGATGTATCTGCACTAAAATGTCAACAAAAAATCTGGAAGCCCGTTAAAGATGACTAAAACCCTGATGTCAAGTTACAAAAAGCTGCTGGAAAAAATGAAGAACATTGTTACGCTTCATTCAGCAGCCTCGATTCTCCACTGGGACATGGAAACAATGATGCCTCCAAAAGGAATCGAAATGCGAAGCCTACAGCTCGCCATGCTCAGCCGAATCGGACACAAAATGAGCACAGACCCCGAAATTGGACGCTTGCTGAAAGAGACAATGAAACATCCAGAATACAGCAGTCTCGATCCCGTTCACAAGAGGAACTTGTACCTGATAAAGAAGAGTTACGATGAACAGACAAAGCTTCCCGAAGAACTCGTAGTCGAAGCCTCAAAACAGCAAGCCGTAACAATTGATACATGGAAAAAGGCGAAAGCCAACAAAGACTTCGCCAAATTCAAGCCTGAACTCGAAAAACTCTTCAAGTTAAAGAAACAGGCAGCCGAAATTTTGATGCAAGTCAAGGAGACCGCTACGCCCTACGATGCGCTGATAGATATTTTCGAACCAAAAATGACCTCAGAAACAATCAGCAAAGTCTTCAAAGAACTGAGGGAGGGATTAATTTTGCTGTTACGGAAATGTGAAACATCCCCGAAACAGCCAGACACAGCAATCCTCAAGCGTCAAGTTCCCATAGAAACACAACAGAAAATCGGTAAGTTACTTGCTGAATTCATTGGCTACGACGTAACATCGGCGAAGTCTGGAGGCAGAATTGACGAGACGGAGCATCCCTTCACAACAGGATACTACGATGATGTGCGAATCACAACACATTACTACCCAAACAGGTTTGCTTCCTCCATTTTCTCTATCCTGCATGAGGGAGGACACGCCCTGTACGAGCAGAACCTGAAGTCAGAGTGGATGTTCCAGCCTGTGGGAGACGAGTGCTCCATGGGATTCCATGAGTCCCAGTCACGGTTCGTAGAAAACATTGTGGGAAGATCCCGAGAATTCTGGACCTACTTCCTGCCCAAACTGAAAAAACTCACCGGCAATGTGCTTTCCGATGTGACTTTGGATGATTTCGTCCATGCAATTAACCATGTTAAGCCGTCGAAAATTCGGGTTGAGGCAGACGAAGTCACTTATGGTCTCCACGTTATAATACGGTTCAACCTTGAAAGAGACCTGTTCGCAGACAAAATAACCATAGATGAGCTTCCGCAGGTCTGGAACGAAAGTTACAGTAAGTATCTAGGTGTGACTGTTGAAGACGACTCTGAGGGCGTGATGCAGGACACTCATTGGGCCAGCGGATTATACGGCTACTTTCCAAGCTACGCGTTGGGAAACATCTACAGCGGACAGCTTCTCTACTGTATGGAAAAGGAACAGCAGGATTGGCGAAGCCAGATAGCTAAGGGCGACCTCAGAAACGTTAAACAGTGGTTAAACAAAAACGTTCACAGCCATGGAAATCTTTACAGCCCGCCTGAACTCATCAAAATAATTGCCGGAAAAGACCTCGACGTTGACCCATTCCTCAATTATCTACACGAGAAATATTCTAGGCTTTACGGTTTCTAGTCGAAGTCATTCCAAGCCCGTTTTTATGCACACACAAAAGTCCAATAAATAGATTAATTAAAACATGTCAATAAGCAAAAATGGGCTGTTCTCACAATAAGGTTTAAAAGAGGATATTTGGATAAAAGCTGTAATCTTATTGGAGGAACAGGAAATGGCTGAATTTCCAGAGGAAGTTGTAAAGAAAGCGTTTGGCGCTGCAGACTTTAGATGTGAATGCCTACTTGTAGAACATGGACATGGCTACAATTCTATGTGTATGAGAGTTCTCGATTGGAATAAACGAGGACAATCTTTCAAGGCACCCGACGGCGAAAAAGGTTGGGACGCACATTTCATAGTTAGCCCAGAAAACGGCGGAAAAACCACACAAGAAAACTGCGAAATACTCTGTTGGGACTGCTACTGCAAAAAGAACAAAAAATAAAAAAGTTCAACTCCTCTTTTTTGATTCTTTTCTAGGCGCTCACGAGGAACCTGTTTTATAAGTTCTAGCAAGTTCATAGCCACATTTTTGGCGTGCACATTTCTTTCTTGTGCAATGCTATTTCATTTTTCCTCTGCCTAACGGGATGAAACGCTGTATATCCTCTAAGGGAATCGCAGTAACAGTTCTTTTCAAATCTTCAGAAACTTTAGTGGACAACTGATGTCGTATCTTTTTAGCAAGCTGACTACTTTTTTGCGCTCCCTGAACAACCTCCACGTAAGCGTTCGTTTGATGACGAATAGCATCCACCGGTCCCCCAACAACCATAATGTCTTTATCATCAATTTTAACCCCAATAGCAACCCGCATAGGAACACCACGAACAAAATTTTTGGTTCCACGGATCATAAAAGCCCCTTTCTTGAGGGACTGCCCAGAAGGAGGAGTTTTACTCACCTGATCTGGATTTACCCAATAGACGTTTACTGCACTAAACATTTCCTTCCATGCTCGAGAGTACGAAGCTGCGAGCCGTGCTGCTTCGTTAATGGTTCGTTCGGGGGCAGTTTTTCCTTCTGTTTTTATCAAAACAAAGGGTGCACCCACAATTTCTGCGTGGAAAACAATGTCATGCGGTTCCATGCGTTTTTTGATGAGTATCTCGTTTGTTGTGGCGTCTCTGCCCCCAATCACAAGGAAACCGTCAGAAGAATAAAACCACCTGAACTTTTCAAACCACGCCTTTTTTCTCCGTTTAGCTAATGGTTGCTGTGCATCTTTTACTATTTTGACCTGTTTTTCTGCTTTTTCGATCTTGGCTATAGTTTCATGCAGTGTCTTTTCGGCGCCCCTGAGCTTCTTTTCAGCCTTCTTGGATCGTGAGTAATATTTGTCCGCGTTGGCTTGGATGGACTGGCGGAGTTTGAGAGAGAATTTTTTGTTTTCCACTGAAACATGAAGAACTTGGTTTGCGGGCTCCAGAGAGTGGAAATAAACATACGGGTGACTCTTTGCTTTTTTTCTCTCCTCAATAATTGAGGTTATTTCTTCCCAAGATTTGCCGCTTCTTTTATTTTCCATGATTTTCTGGAGTAACAATTGGAGGTCTCCGAAGTGAAGGTAAATCAAGTCTCCGATCTGCTTGTTTTTTATGATCGGTTCCTTTAAATCCTCTAACGCTTTCTCTTGTCTCTGAAGAATCCGTCTGTGTCTGGCGACCTCGCTCTCAACTTCTTCACGGTTCTCCTCGCCCCGCTCAACATCGGTTATCTTAACGTAGTAGTCATCAAGGGCGCTGTTGAATTTTTCAAACTTTTTTTGATCAAACGAGATATACTTTTTCAGCGGCACAGGAGTTACGTCAATCCAATCGTTCTTTTCGTCACTTACGATACGAGGCTCCACATTTCCCGACTCAATGAGTGAAAGAAGATTCTGGAGCTGATCAAAGATGCTGTCAAGTTCGTGTTCCGTGAGCGCACTGCACCTAGTTTTTTTGTCAACCTCTGCGCGGAGAAGGATTTCTTCGGCGTAGGTTCCGCTGATGCTCAAAAATTTAGTTAGAGCCCTTACTATTTCCTTTTCTCCAAGCGTTTTTATTTCCACAAAGTCTTGACTACTCAGCTTTAGAGGGTTTCTTCCTCTTGCAGGCGGGTGCTGGAACGGTTCACCACGCAAAATGTTTCTATCCCGCATTCTCTTGTAGGTCATGGCTTGGAGAATCTTGCCTTCTGGATCAACTAGTATGACGTTTCCTCCACCAAAAAGCTCTGAAACCAACTGAAAGTCGCCTTGCCGCGTTCTGATCTCCATGATTGCTATTCGTTCGAATTCGTGTTGCCGAACCGCTTTGATTACGCCATTATCAAGATATTTTCTGAGGGACATACAGAAAGCAGAAGGCTTTTTTGGGGTTTCATGTACGTAGGAGGTCAGATGGAACCGTTTTCCAGCTTCACTGAGCAGTTGAATTCGAGGCTGGTTTGGTTTCCGGAGCCTGAAGAGCAAAGTTTTGGTGCCAATTTGATAAATCTTGGCAACATGAGCACCTTCAACTAATTCATTAATTTCACGGGTGACTGCAGCTACATCGAAGCTTGTCATTATATCCTTCAACATTTTTCCCTCAAGAGACGAGGAACCTGCTTTCCAACATTAAGGGAAAGAGCATCTTCCATATTCCTTTTCTGTTTTATGTTACAGCATAAAAAGGGTGCCGTCTTGAAACGATTCAATTCATTCTGGATGCGGGCAACTGCCTTGGCGTGACGTTTCTTCACTAATTGGGAAACTCACAAATTGAATGTAATTACAGAAAACGGTGCTTTTTCTAAAAGCTTGCTTCATGTTCTATACAAAGATTTGCTGTGGAGAAACTTCCTTCAAGTTCTTTCTTTCACAATCTCTTTTATTGAAAACGTTTCCAGCTTCTTTTTTGGTAGTTCTTGAAGACCTTCTCTGATCACCTATCCAGTACAAGGTCCAGCCGGTCATCCAAAGGAAAATAGTGAGGGGCAAAAGAGCCATGATCATTATTCGACGCCACACAGATCCCTTTTCACGCAAGTCGTTCATGTAAACTCACAACTGTTTGTTAAACTGGAAAGATGTAAAGCTCTTATGAAATGTGACTACGGATTTGCAATACGAACAGCTAATTTCTGTTCGGTTTCTTGAACATCGGCGACTTGTCGGGGACTGAGAATAGAAGGAGCCAAAAATAGATGATTAGAACTATTTGGAGAAAAATTCCGGGAGCAGTAAAGAGAATCAACACTGGTGCGTTGCCTATAACGACAAGCATAACAAGAAGAAATAGAAGAACCATTAAATAAGTCATAATCAGCTGTGCAATAAACGTGTAAACTGACCCTTTTTTTAACCCCATCTGCTCAATCACCCCCTTCGCTGAAGATTTTTCTGGTTCACATGATTTATAATTTTAACCCTTGGTTCATTCTCCCCGAAGTTCTGTTCTGCACGTAAAATCCCTGCATGTATCGTCTAAAAAAGAGAAAAAAGTTGAAGATATGCTTTCGAGGATATTTTTCCTCTTTTTTCTGCTCTTTTCAGTTGCGGTGAATGGTGGTTTTGAGAGGGTTTAAGTAAGTGAGATGAGATTTAGGATGGTGAATGGGCTTTCGGAAGCGAAAGTAAGATAAACTACAAGTGAAAAGTTATGGTGTTCACGAAAACACGGGATTCAAATTGAAAACGTTAAATGTTATTTATTTGTGCAGAATCGGGTTCGCTATTCTCGCTGCCCTAGTGGCTGCTTTAGTTGTGGATCTCAAAGTAGGCAATCCGCTTTTAAACGGCATAACTGTTGGATTATCAATTTACATTGTCAGTTTTTATGTTTTTAAGTGGCTGTTTGTGAAAAAGGTGGAAAAGCCGACTAAGATTATTACAATGGGTATAGGCATCTACTTTATGACGTTCATTATGTGCTGGGTGCTGTTTATCACTCCGTTTCTTGCGCCTCCACCCGCTACGTTCACGGTAGACCCACAAACTCCAGTAGTTGGAGAAACCATCAAATTTACATCAACCGGCATAGACCCTGATGGAGATATAGTTACGTGGGTTTGGGATTTCGGAGACGAAACCAGCAGTAACGAAGAAGTCCCCACTATCACTCACAGCTATTCCTCGGATGGAAATTACACCGTTAAACTAAAAGTCGTAGACGACCACGGAATAAGCAGCAGCAACACAACGACTCTAACCGTGATTGCCTCATCTTAACCGCAACAAAGATTTCGTGCCATTAAGGTATACTGCAGATTTCCAGAAAAAGGCTGTTTTCAACAATCAGCTGTTATTAGTCTCCTAATATGCTCCGTTTTTTTGTGTGTTTGGTTTTGGGGTCGTATACGTCAAGTATAAATTGTGAATTGA
>SOJY01000048.1 GCA_004376385.1 Candidatus Bathyarchaeum sp. | reverse complement strand
ACGCATCTCTTCAAATAGGCAATATTGGCATCCCTGATTGTGGGAATTTTGTCAGAAGGATTAATGGTAAATGGTGTGTGGAGGCTCAAACTTATTCCGAATTGTTCAGATAATCCTCTTAACTTGTTAATCCGTTCAGCATCGAAAGTTTCGATGAAAGAGTGACCTCTAATTAAGTCAATTTCCAGATGAGCCAAACCATATTCTGCAGCGTAACCAAAACATTCTTCGACAGACTTTCTGACAACATCGAATCCAAATACTAAATCCATGAGATGCACTATGCAAAAATGGTAATATAATACTTTGAGACAATCTGTGTACCTGCTGATTAGGCTCTGCCCACTTTTCAGGCTTAAAAAATTGAAAGAAGGCTCTTGTCCATTCGTTTGCTAGAAAAACTTTATGGCACAAAAACTGCTGCAGCAAGAACTGTTGTCCACTGACCAGTTTTTTCTCCTTTTGCCGATTGCGTTATGTTACTTGTGTTGATGATTGTTCCGCTGGTTTTGAATATCTGCTTTTTCTCGTCCCAAGCTTGTTCGGGATCAAAGGGAATGCCCATTGTTGTAGCCAGCATGCTCGCCGCCAAGTCCTCGGCATAGTTTCCCGCCGCTTCCGCTGATTGACCGAATGAGTGGTGCTCTGAGAGATAGCCATAACTGTCTTTTTTTGAAGGAATTGCCATTCCAACAGATGCTGCAATTAATCGGTGGGGCTCTTTAACAGAGTTTTTGGACAAGACAGCAAAAGTTATCTCTCCTGGGTTTAGCATTTTCAAACCTTGTTCTTTTGTGATCAGTTTGCATCCGGGCGGTATTATACTTGAAACAGTTACTATGTTGCAACGGTGTATTCCTGCGCTTCTTAAGGCTAATTCAAAGGATGCCAAACGTTCCTTATGTCTGCCTACACCCTTAGTTAGGAACAAAAATTTCGGAATCATCGAACCCACTAGTCTAAAGAGATGTTATTAGGCTTTCGTCTTCAAAGTGAAAGACTGAAGTTATCCTGTGGAGACCCGTTTCACTACGGGCGGTCTTTGTTTTTTGAGGACACGGTAACCACAAATGGTGCATTTTACTCCTCCACCGCGCAACTCAAGTTCTTCTGTTTTAACTTTGGCGCCGCATTTCACGCATTCGTAGGTGAGTCCACGTGAACCCTGCTCTGACATTATATAAGCCTCTAAACTGGGTAACGATATTTCACAGGATTTAAATGTTTTCTATTTCAGTAAAGCTTGAACATTATAAAAAGAGAATAGGTTGTTAAACGAAGCGGTCTCCTCAGAGATTCAGAATCATGTCTGCTAGAACTTTAGCGCCGTCTCTTAACACTGGAACTTTTCGTTTCTTCGTCTTTGTTATGGCTTCTATCAACCTTTCTAACGTGACGTCTGAGAGAATTGTGGCGCCTACTTTTTTGGCGAAAATTTCAGAGTCTCTTTTTGGGAAAGTACGTTTCAGCTCTGGATTAGGCACTATGAGTGAGGGTTTCTTGTAGACAACCGCTTCCAGCGGGGTGGAGCCTTGATGTGTCACAATAACCTCTGCGCCTGCGATAAGCTCATGAAATTTTAAGGAAAAACGCATAACTTTCCATTCGGGATGCCGCTTCCTGTAGGGTTCAGGGTCAATTTCTCCTGTCTGCAGGACCACATTCTTTAGGTCACTCTCGTTCAGGATGTCAAACAGATGCTTATGCCCCAATGTTCCTCCAGTCACCAATATGTAGCCTCCCTTCCAAGGCTCAATTTCCTGTTTTGGGAACAGAGGACCAACCACGGTACCCTTCAAGAATTTTTTCTGTTCAGACCATTGCAATGCTGTGATTGCTGAGAATGATTGCAGAATACGGGCTGTCTTGGATGCTCCAATAAAACGAGCCTCTGATTCGATGTTTACTATGGGTATTCCCTTCAGAAAAGCGACCAAAGCGGGAGGGATACAGAAGTTGCTGCCGGTGCTTACAACAGCATCAAAATCTCTTGTGACTTTCTTCATTGAAGCCGCAAATGCTCTGGCTAAATTGTATGTGAACTCGTCTGTGGGAGTTTTGGCTCCACGAGGCTTTGGTATGTATTCCACCTTGCCGAACATGCTTAACCTTTTGCGGCTTAATGTGTCTCCTTCTGGAATCAAAAAAGTCACGGATGCTTTGTCTTCCAGCCTCTGAGCTAACGCATAACCGAAGCCGGTGTGTCCTCCACCACCTGCAAGTATCAAGATGCGTTTCTCTTTTTCCAAGAAGGGTCAGCCAAGCGAGTTTTTGACATCAAGTAAATATAAAGTTGTGCATGCTTCATCAAGACTTGAGCTGCTGCAATGATTCCAGAACAAGCAGCAGGATGGAACGTCAACTTAGCAGGTAACGCTCTCAGCTTGACGGGCGGAACATTGAATCCCGGGGGATCAGTTACGGTTGACTATCGGCTATCACAGTATATACAAGGAGGCACAAGGACAGTCACAGCAACTAGCACGACATCGAGTGGCAGTACATCAAGCACCCAAACCTCATTACTAGTGCCTGAAGCATTCCTTCTAGCTCTTGCGTGGATGCTGTATCAAAACGCGATCTGGCTGCTGGTACTCACCATCATAGTGCTCGTGATAATCATTGTTCTGTTCATTATAGGCAAGAAGAAGGACAAAGAGCAAGAACAAAAAGAGGAGTAACGAGCCCAACAAGCCCCAAAAAACGGAGACATCGCCCGAATCTCCCCCTTTTTTGTCTTTATTTGAACGCGTAAAACTGAGAACGGTACGTATTCAACACAGTTGTGCAA
>SOJY01000082.1 GCA_004376385.1 Candidatus Bathyarchaeum sp. | reverse complement strand
CAGGTTTTGACACTTATGGAGGGAATAAAGAAGCTAATTTAATTGAAAAACTAATTGTGAGAATAAACAAACTAATGGGGGGAATAAATAAGGGTAGACCTAATGCTGAAGACCTCAAACATGCGGAAGAGTTTGCTCAGAACCTGAAGTAGAACATGCAAACATAAATCTTGAAAAATCAACATTTTAAGGACGAGCATTCACGCGCGCATCATTGTGCAGAAGAGTTAAAAGCTTTCCAGAATAGAGCTTGACAAAAGAGGATTAAGTTCGTATATTAGATGGCTGCCTCAAGTTCTATTGGTGAAGGAGTAAACATGAAACCACATCATCTGTCAAAGAAGGAAGTTGAGCACGTCGCTTGGCTCGCCCACATAGAACTCTCTGACGAAGAGAAGACTCTGTTCACTGAACAGTTTAACGATATTCTCGAATTTTTCAAAAAAATTGACATGATAGACACCAAAGGAGTTGAACCAACGTACCATGTTTTAGACCTCAAGAACGTCTCTAGAAAAGACGAGACCATACCTTCGCTACCCACAGAAGAAGCCCTCAAGAACGCCCCAAAAAAGGAGAAAAAATTCATTAAAGCTCCAAGAATCGTTTAGGAAGCATACAACATGCCAAAGCTACACGAGTTAACCGCCCAAGAGACCATCCAGAAGATACGCAGTAACGAAACGACAGCCGAGGAATGTGTTCAAGCAGTTTTTGAGAGAATCCACAAGTTTGAAGACAAGATCAACGCCTACATTACCCTCGTTGAGGAAGAAGCCCTCAAAAAAAGCAGAGAAATTGACAGAAAAATCTCTGAGGGAAAACCCGTCGGGATATTGGCGGGCGTCTCCATCGCCGTAAAGGACGCCATCTGCACACAAGGAATTCGCACAACCTGTTCTTCGCGGATGCTTGAGAATTTTTGTTCCTCCTTACGACGCGGAGGTCATTGAACGGATTAAACGAGAAGACGGCGTGATCATTGGGAAGACAAACATGGACGAGTTTGCCATGGGATCCTCCACGGAAACCAGCTATTTCGGTCCAACCCGCAATCCATGGAATCTCTCACGGGTTCCAGGAGGATCATCTGGAGGCAGCGCGGCGTGTATCGCTACTGACGAGGCTGTCCTCGCATTGGGAACTGACACTGGAGGCTCCATTCGTTGTCCAGCCAGCTACTGTTCAGTTGTTGGCTTAAAACCAACGTACGGATTGGTTAGCCGTTACGGATTGATCGCGTACGCGAACAGTCTTGAACAGATCGGTCCCATGGCAAAGGACGTTTACGACTGTGCCCTGTTTCTCACTGTTATTGCGGGTCATGATTCTAAAGACGGCACTTCCGTGAATGCTGCACCGAAAGATTACACAAAATTCCTGAAGGATAATGTTGAGGGATTCAAGATTGGCGTGCCCAGAGAGTTCTTCGGCGAGGGAACAAGTGATGCTGTGAAGAAACAGGTTTGGAGTGGCATCCACAAACTTGAAGAATTGGGGGCAGTTTACGAGGAGACTTCGCTTCCAAGTCTTGAACATTCTCTTGCTGCCTATTACATAGTCGCCATGTCTGAAGCCAGCTCAAACCTAGCAAGATACGACGGCTTACGGTACGGCTACCGAGTTGACAAAGATGAGGGAAACTGGGCAACAGTTTACTCACAAAATAGACGGATTGGATTCGGAGCTGAGGTGAGACGCCGAATAATTCTTGGCACATACGCCCTTTCAGCCGGATATTATAACAAATATTATTTGAAAGCCCTTAAGGTTCGAACCCTGATTCGAAGAAACTTCGAAGAAGCCTTCAAAAAATTCGATGTGCTAATCGGTCCCACCATGCCTTTTCCGCCCTTCAAGATCGGGGAGAAAATAAAAGATCCATTAGCACTCTACATGAGCGACGTGGACACGGTGTCAGCAAATCTGGCTGGATTGCCCGCCATATCTGTTCCATGCGGATTCACGAACGGTCTTCCCATCGGAATGCAGATTATGGCTCCACCCCTCCGAGAAGACTTGACACTACAGGCTGCATACGCCTTCGAACAAAACACTCCCTACAAAAACAGAAAACCAACCGTTAACTGAAAAATTTGCGAAAGAACTATAGTCTGCGTATTCAACTAACTGTTTGGTGAATCCATGGACAAGCCATATTTCCGTCAGCTCTTCGAACCACAATTGGAAGAGCCGATCCTCATAGAAGGGCTCACGGGTTTGGGAAATGTAGGAATGATTGCAGCAGGGCATCTTATAGAAGATACCGATGCTAAAGTATTCGCCGAAATGTATGCCCCTTACTTCCAAGACTACGTAATTGTAAACAAGGATGGAACGTGCCGTCCACCCCGTTACCAGTTCTACGCAGCCAAAACCGAGAAAAACCACTACATTATCTTGACTGGAGACTCGCAGCCTTCCATGGAGGACACGTTAGCCCACTACGATATATGCGACGAAATCCTGAATTTCGCAGAAAAATATGGAAGCAAATTCATAGTCACCATGGGCGGAGTAGCCACATCAAAACAGGGAAACGAAATTTACATAGCCGCCACATCCAAGAAACTCGCCAAGAAACACCTAGACAAAGGAACCCAAATCTATGGCGAAGGCAGAATAATAGGCGCAACAGGATTATTGTTGGGACTCGCAAAAAAGCGCAGATGGAAAGGCATCTGCCTACTAGGAGCAACAACGGGTTTCGGAGCCGAAAGAGGAGCCGCTCTCGCGCTCTACAAAGTTTTGACAAACATCCTCGAGGCAGACACAAAGAAAGAAACGGAAACCAAA
>SOJY01000168.1 GCA_004376385.1 Candidatus Bathyarchaeum sp. | reverse complement strand
CCAAAATCGAAGAGAAAAAGAAGCCCAGCGGAGAACAAATAAAAATCGAGTAACCCAACAAAACGTCAAGTCCGCTGCTGGAACACAACCGCTTCGCCATAGAAGTCCATAACGCGTTCAAGGGAATAAAAAGCCCATGAGAATACCCAAAGAAATCAAGGTGCTCGAACAAGTTTGCGAGGAAGCAAAAACCAATGGGGAAGTAACGGGTAACCATTTAACCCAGCTTTCAGAAGCCCTTGGTTCACGCTTTACTAAAGCATGGGACGCCATAAAAGAGGAGAGAGTAAAAAAATATGTTTTTAGCCCCAGCGGCAGGATTGTCTGGATAGTCGTAGGCAGAGAAAGGGAATACCAAATTATGCCAGCCGCGGCTTTCTGTTCATGCGACGATTTCTATTTCCGAGTAATGGACAGAGAAGCAAACATCTGTTACCACCTTATTGCTCAGAAAATAGCGGAAGCTCTGGAACGGTACGACAAGGTTGAGGAAGAGGATAGGCTCTACGAGTGCCTCATGGAAGAGTGGAAAAAGGTTACAGCTTAAATATCTCACATTCAAATATTAGACGAAGGAGAGATTTAGATGAGCGCAGATGCATACTTCGCGTGGATACTCATTATTTTAACAGCGTTAATTTTCATAGCTTTGGTTCTAGGCTTCTTGTATTTGGTTTACGGTAAAGAGGAAAACACCGAAGAGACATAGTTTTCTTTGGTCCTCGTTTTTTGCAACAAGATTAAATCAATAACAGTTAAAACAGCAGAGCATATAGACCACCCAGAAAGCAGGTGGTCCATTGCCTAAGCATATGGACAAAAGAAAAAGCAACATTACAAGTTCAACGTCCAAGAGGAACTTGAACAAATTGATCTAGTGAAGCAATATGGATTTAGAGGAAATCATTAAGCGAATCCTGTCGTCTCGTTCTGACATTAAGCGCAAAGAAATTCTAGAAATGATTGAAAAGAAAAAAAGCGATGCAGGCGATTTTCTAACCGATGAAACCGCGGCGCGGATTGCCGCTTCGGAGCTGGGGGTGGAAATCGTCAAGAAGCCTCTTCGGCTCAAAATTCAGATTCAGGACCTTGTTTCCGGATTGAATGATGTGACAGTGGATGGACAGGTCGCCGCCGTTTATCCCCCCAAAACATTCACTCGCAGAGACTGGACAGAAGGGAAACTTGCTAGCCTTCTAGTTGTGGATAAGAGCGGAACTTTGAGGGTGGTTCTGTGGGACGACAAAGTAGAATTGGTTGAGAGCGGAAAGATTCAACGGGAACAAACCATCAGAATTTCACACGGATACGTGCGTGAGGGATTTGATGGAAATCTGGAACTAAATTTGGGAAACCGAGGAAACATCAAAATTCTCATGGAACCATCAAAAAAACTGGCTGACATAAAGGGAACTGGCGGTCCGATAACAGTTGAAGGAACCATCGCAACAACCCCTGATGTGAGGGAGGTTGTCACATCACGAAACGAAAAAGTTGCAGTTGCTTCTTTCCAGTTGAGCGATTCCACAGGAAAACTCAAAGTGTCAGCTTGGAGAAAAATGGCAGAAGCTGTGAAAGACTTGAAGGTGGGGACTCGAATAAAAATGAAAAACGTTTACGCAAAGAAGGGATACGAAGACCAGATGGAACTCTCTTCGCGTTACTCTACAGTCATAGATGTTCTAAAAGAACCAGAAAAATAAGTTTCAGGAAGAGGACTCTTCGTTAACTTCTTTGATAACGTCCCCGATTATTTCTAGGCTAGAGTCTACCAGTTCTCGGGTGATGGTCAACGGCGGAACCAACCTGAGGGTGGAAACGCCACAGGTTACGATTGCTACTCCGCGTCTCCAGCAACGGATCATCACTTCTCTAGCCTGATCCGCCCCCGCCTTCTTGGTCGCCTTATCCTCCACAAACTCAACCCCAATCATTAACCCCTTACCTCGAACGTCGCCCACAATTTCCCGTTCTTCCTTAACGTCCTGCAACCACTTCATGATATAGTTACCCTGTTTTTCAGCGTTCTCAAGAAGCTTATCCTCCTTGATCACGTCAATCACAGTCAAAGCCGCCGCACAGGCTAACGGATTTCCTCCGAAGGTACTGGCGTGAGAACCAGCCTCCCAATCCATCAGCCGGGCTCGAGCCACAGTTGCGCTTAAGGGCAACCCTGAAGCCAGGGCTTTGGCTGCACAAATAATGTCAGGCTCGGTCTTCCAATGCTCAATGGCGAACCATCGCCCAGTTCTTCCCATGCCAGATTGAACCTCATCAGCGATCAACAGTAATCCGTACTTGTCAGCCAGCTTCTTTAGCCGCTGGAAGTATTCGGGAGGGGGAACCACGTATCCGCCTTCGCCTTGGATAGGCTCAAAAACGAAGCCTGCAACCTCCTCGGGAGGCACATATTTTTGCAGAACCTGTTCATCTATGAAATCTACGCATCTATAGTCGCATTCGGGATAGGACAAGCTGAAGGGGCAGCGGTAACAATACGGGTAGGGCACATGGGTTATTCCCGGAAGCAGTGGAAAGTAGTGTCTTTTTTGGGTTGGTTTGCTGGCGGTAAGAGATGTGGCGCCACATGTTCTGCCATGAAAGGCGCCGATAAAGGCGATAAATTGGTGTTTACGAGTGTGCCACTTGGAAAGTTTGATCGCCGTCTCCACAGCTTCTGCTCCGCTGTTTCCAAAGTGTATTCTCTTCTGGAAAGTGCCAGGAGTTATTTCAAACAGTTTTTCAGCCAGATCCACGGTTTGCTGATAATAAAAGTCGGTGTTAGAGTAATGAAGAAACTTGTCACATTGACCCTTTATTGCCTTGACAACCTTGGGGTGCTTGTGCCCCACGTTTAGGCACGCCAACCCAGAGTTAAAGTCGATGTATTCGTTTCCATCTACATCCTTCACGATACAGTCACGTCCAGAATCTATCACAAGCGGATAATAGCGAGTGTACGATGGGGAAATCGTAGCCGAGTCTCTCTTAACGAGTTCTCTGGCATTCGGACCAGGGGGACGAACAATCAGCTTAGGATAATCAGGCAATTATCGCACCAACAACAACCCATTAAATCGCAGTACTTTTATAGATATCTGAGACCCCAGAAACAAATTCTCGCAATAGCCGAAAATAAAAAATACGCAGAAAAGTAAGCAGATAGATAAAGTGGAGAATCTAATTTTCTTCTTGAGGTTGCTTGGGCTTGGCTTTAGCGACGGCTATTTCGATTGTTGAAACATTCGATTTTTGACCGCCTTCAGCTCTAAACAGTTCTTCAGTGCTTATTTCGATGTGGTTTATTTCCAAGTTTTTAACAAAGGCGCGACGAAGCAACTCTACAGTATCCACTGCTCTGCTGATTGCCCGCCCCCTTGCCTTAACAACAACCTGCTTTTCGCCGCTGTTGAAAAAGGTTATACAAGCAGTCACATAGTTCATTACAGGTTTTTTGCCGATAAAGACAACGTTATCTGTTTTGGTTATCGCCTCTTCAGGTTTTGCTCCATTATTAGCCAAAGCTCATTACCTCGTCTATTAACAAACAACATCCGTTAGGGATTAAACTTTTGATTGTTCTTATAACCTCTTAAATTTTGTTCAAAACCCCGTTCACAATCGGTCTATCTATAATGCGTATGATTCGGTTAACCGCAAACCACATGAACATCTCTCAAACTTTGAGTCCCACCGTAACAAAATAAGGAACAGAAAATGCTTTACAGAAGCGTTTTTCCCTAAATATTTAAGAATGGCGGTAACTTGTATGTCTTATTTCATATGATCACATGAGATGCTGTTTGGAGGAAGTTTATTGACCCTCAAAGAGTTTAGATGGCATGGACGTGGCGGCCAAGGAGCATGGACAGCAAGCGAGCTTCTGGCGCGGGCTGCAATCCACGAAGGAAAATACATCCAATCATTTCCAGAGTTCGGTCCTGAGAGGATGGGAGCACCAGTGAAAGCTTATACGCGTATCAGCGACGAACCGATAAGGCTCCATTGTGCAGTCTACAAACCAAATCTTGCAATAGTTATGGATCCGACCCTTTTGGCAACCGTTCCAGTCACAGAAGGTTTAGGAGAAAATGGAATTCTCATAGTAAATACCCCTAAAACCCCAAAGAAGATGAAAGAAGAACTGAAAATGGCAGAGGGAACTGTTTGGACCGTTCCCGCTACTGACATAGCCATGAGGATTTTGGGAAGATTCATCACTAACACGGCTATGCTTGGCGTAGTCGCCCGTTCAACAGGGATAGTGAAAATGGAAAGCATAGAAAAAGTCGTGCAAGAACGTTTTCCAGGTCCACTAGGAGAAAAGAACATAGGAGTTATAAAGGAAGCTTACAAGGAGGCAAAACCTGAATGATTCCACAACCAAAAAGCTGGAAAGAAGTTCCCCTTGGTGGTGTATGCTGGAAGTCTAGCACAGAATACAAAACTGGAGATTGGCGCTCTTACAAGCCCATCTGGAACACAGAAAAGTGTACCCGTTGCATGTTCTGTCACATTTACTGTCCAGAAGGCGCAATAAAACATGGCATAGAAACAAACGATATGGTGTTTGATTATGACTTCTGCAAAGGCTGCGGAATATGCGCCAACGAATGCCCCGCAACCGCGATAGAGATGGTTTTGGAAGGAAAGGAGTAACCAACAATGGCTAAAGTTGAACAAAAAATTGTGCCCTTGAATGGCGACACGGCAGTCGCATACGCAGTTAAGCAATGTGACGTGGATGTGGTGGCTGCATATCCAATTACGCCACAAACCATAATCGTTGAAAAATTCAGCGAATACGTCGCCGACGGCGAAGTAGACACAGCTTTCGTATGTGTAGAATCAGAACACAGCGCCATGACATGCAGCATAACAGCATCCGCAACAGGTGCCCGCACATTCACTGCAACAGCATCTGCCGGTTTGGCTTTGATGCATGAAATGTTGGGTGTTGCTTCTGGCTGTAGAACTCCTGTTGTTATGGCAGTTGTGAACAGGGCATTGTCAGCTCCAATCAACATTCACTGTGACCACTCAGATTCTATGGCCGAGAGGGACATGGGTTGGATACAAATCTACGCAGAAAACAGCCAAGAAACCTATGACTCGATAATTCAGGCATTCAAGATAGCTGAGAACTTGGAGGTAATGCTTCCCACGATGGTTGGCTTGGACGGATTCGTTTTAAGCCACACGCTAGAGAACGTGAGTATTTTTCCAGACGAAGTTGTGAAAAAGTTTGTGGGAACACGCCAAGTTCCACGGGTAATGAATCATGAGGGAGAGCTTGTTCCTTTCAAGCTTGATCCAGAAAACCCGTTGACGATTGGGCCGTTAGACCTTCACGATTACTATTTCGAGCACAAGAGACAGCAGGAAGAAGCCATGAGAAAAGCTCTTGACGTGATCAAGCAGGTTCACGACGAGTACGCAAAACAGAGCGGTCGCAGCTACGGAAACGGTTTAGTTGAAGCATACAGGCTTGACGACGCAGAAATAGCCGCAGTATGCATAGGCTCAACCGCGGGCACAGTAAAAACTGTGGTAGATGAACTGCGCGAAAACGGAATCAAAGCTGGACTACTCAGAATAAGGGCTTTCAGACCATTACCAGTCAAAGACATAATCAGCAACCTCTCAGGCAAGAAGGCGGTTGCAGTAATGGATAGAGCATGCAGTTTTGGCGGAAACGGAGGACCAATGTTCCATGAAATCCGCCACTCAGTCTACGACGTGCCAGACAGACCACATTTAGTAAACTACATTTACGGTTTGGGAGGAAGAGACACGCCGCCATACATGATCGACAGCATCTACAAGGAACTGCAGAAGATAGCCGAAACAGGAGAAATCGAAAACACGGTTCAGTTTATTGGTTTAAGGGAATAGGATGGGGTGAAAAGATTGTCAGAATGGAAATTCACAAGTAAAGAATTCGCTCAAACACCTGAAAAGTTTGCGTCTGGACACAGAGCCTGCGCGGGATGCGGTCCAGCAATAGCTCTTCGCTTGGTAATGAAGGCGGCAAGAGGACCAATCATAGCCACCAACTCCACAGGCTGCATGGAAGTAGTTTCAACAATCTATCCGTACACAGCGTGGAAGATACCATGGATACACACCGCCTTCGAGAACGTAGCCGCTAACGCGTCTGGAATAGAGGCTGCACTGAAGATTCTAAGGAAGAAGGGGCGCATAAAAGATGAACACGTGGATGTTGTTGCTTTTGCCGGAGACGGTGGAACCTTCGACATAGGCATCCAAGCTTTGTCAGGCGCAGTTGAAAGAGGACACGACTTCCTCTACGTGCTCTACGACAACGAAGCATACATGAACACGGGCATACAGAGGAGCAGCGGTACCCCCATGGGAGCATGGACAACAACTTCGCCCGCTGGAAAGGTTATTCCAGGAAAGCCTGAGCGCAAAAAGCCCATAGCGGACATAATGGTTGCCCACGAAATGCCCTACGTCGCCACAGCCAACATAGCATACTGGAAAGACCTAGTGGTAAAGGCTAGGAAAGGAATGGAAGTGAACGGACCAGCATTTCTACACGCTTTTGCTCCCTGCCCAAGAGGCTGGAGAAGCGAAACAGAAAAA
Source organism: Candidatus Bathyarchaeum sp. (assembly GCA_004376385.1). Lineage (GTDB taxonomy): Archaea > Thermoproteota > Bathyarchaeia > Bathyarchaeales > Bathyarchaeaceae > Bathyarchaeum. Next base: position 3,496 of record SOJY01000168.1, on the reverse strand, counting down.
ACCGTTGAAATCGCTCGCTTGGCAGTTAAAACGTGCGTATTCCCACTGTGGGAAGCCGAATACGGCGAATACAAGCTCTCGCCACAAAGCAAGGTTATAGCACTGAAGCCAGAGAAAAAGAAGCCAGTAGAGACATACTTGAAGACGCAACGAAGATTCAAGCACCTATTCAAACCTGAAAACAAGCATGTTCTAGAAGAGATTCAGAGCGAAGTTGACCGCCGCTGGCAAAAACTATTGAAAGCATGCGAAATAGCATAATCTTGGAATAAACTGACAGGGAAAAAGGCAACGGCTTTGTGTTGCCTTGTCTCTTTCAGTTAAAACAGTTTTTTATCCGCCTGGGGCTCCGTGGAACGGAACGTTTTCCCACAGGACATCCCACCAGTCATTATCTGTTATGGTTTCTCCTCTAACAAGAATGTTCAAGACTTTCTTCAAGAGGGCGTGATGCCTAACCTCATCGGACAGTATTGCGGTCAGGAGAAGCTTAACTTTCTTGTTTTGGACAGAGGGAATCACCTCTCGGAGTTTCTTGATTATCTCTGCTTCTAGGCGTATGTGCTTCTCTACAAGTTCTCTCTGTTTGTCAAGGTTCCCTTCGGTCAAAGCTTGAGGGACAATGGTTAACAGGTTAATGGCAGAGGAATACATTTCGGCGTGTTTTGTGGAATCTAAGGAAATTCCCTTCAAGACCCCCTTGACAGCTGGATTCTTGATCTCAACTAAGCCCTCAGCCACTGAATCAACAATTGTTTTCTCGATTTTGATTTGATTTTTAAATAGAGTAACTAGTTCATCATTTGAGCTCAAAACACAAACCCCATCTTGAGAAAGAGAAACTAGAAGAATAAGGCTTTCGGAAAGTTGATAAGCCCTAAAGGAGAAAAACTAGAAGGCTAGTTAGAAGGACTGCAGCCGCAGGGAAGACGATTACGGCGACCCGTTTAACGCACTCTGTTGTTTTGTCAGCTAAAACAGTTAATTCTGTTATCTGCTGTTCCCCAATGACTTCAACATCAGGAATTACTTCAGTGCGCCACGACGCCTCTGCAGGCTCCAGGTTACCCAAAGCAAGAGTAGTTGCCTCTTTAATGTAACTGATTAGTTTTGAGTGATCGATTGCTTCACCCACCAGATTGTAGCCCCGAGCGCTATGTATCATGCCACATACAGAGTGGGTGTCAGTGGTGAGAACCTCTCCGTCGTCTACTCCAAGTTCTTTTATTGCCAAGAGAATTTTTTCTCTCAAACCAGACACCATGTTGTTTCCGTCGATGGTCACATAAGCCGCCTTATGCCCGTCGACCTCTGTTACAATCACGCTTATGCCTCCAGGACCCATGCCATCCTGAACAGTGAAATCTTGAGGCACAACTGTTGATGCGCCCACTTTGAAAGACGAATTTTTGCTTTTCAGCACTTCTTCGAGACAAGCCACAGAAGCTTCGCTGAAGGATTTTACAGCATTTTCTAGATCGAATTGACTACCCATGCTGTTATGGGCATCGATTGCAAGGGCGGAAAGCCCCCGTTTTTCAGCTTCGCCGACAATGAAGGCATCTAGTTCCGGAGGAAGGTCTTCCATGGTTTTCGGCGCTGTGGTTAACGTGAGAAAAGCGCAGTCCCCGAATATTTGGCAACTAATTTTTGCATCCCCGCTTTCACTTCGCACCATAGGGGTGGCTGTAGAGTTGCTGGATGATGAACCCACGAATCCAACTATACGTTCTACAACTCTTTGAGTTTGAGATTGTGTGGAAACATCTAATTCGTGACCCACTAAGCCGTGAGGAACAGAAACAACACAACCAAACTGGTCTTGAATCGCTGTTTGAATCAGAGAAGGAAGGAGGCTGCTTCCAAGATTCTTGAATGGCCCAGGATGCAGGGCTGGAACAACAATTGCCGCCTTTAGTTTTTCGCCAGCTCTGAAAGTCAATAAGGAGACTTTTATGTCGTGCAGGTTACCAAGTTTCTCAAAGAAACTTTCTAAGGGGACAATACGGCCCTCTGTCCAATTGGCTAAGAAGGCTTTGAAGAGGACTGAGGAGGCGATACCGAGGCTTCCTGTACCTACGCGATCCATGAAGTATTTGAAAACAAATACAGTCAAGAGAGCCACAGAAACAGAAACTAAAGCAAACATCAGAAGCTGCATCTCTGGAGTATACCCGATCGTAGAGCCCATAAAAAAGACGGGAAGCGCAACTAAGGCGGGTTGTAAGAAAGAAGAGAAGAGGGTTCCTCCGAATCCTGCAAATGATGTAACTGAGAAAACTAGCAGTCGAAGTATCAGGGCTCCACTGAAGCCCAAGAAGAAGAACCTGATCCAAAGTTCTGGAGCTCCGAGAAGACTGCTTATTAAGCCGCCGAGAAGAAGCACTCCAAACCATATGAGGGAAGAGAATAAAGAGAGGGCGGAACAGCGTCTCAAATTGAAAATAAAGTCACGCCTCATTGAAGTGCGGCTGACGATAAAGTCTGAGAGCAATGTTAAGAAGAGAAAGATTCCGCCGAAGCCTAGACCAGCAGCAAAGTTTGCGAGAGACAAATTCAAAGGCAGGATTGACAGGATTCCGCCGTGCAGAGACAGAACTCCAAGATAAACCGCGATTTTGTTTTGGGAAGGAAGCCCAAAGAGTTTAGAATATCGCTTCACAACCTTGTCAATGTATTTATCCGTTGAATCGTCTGTCAACACGAAGCCTCTCTGCCACATCCTTCTAGGAAACCCCTCAAAAATATTAATGTTATACTTCTGCCTCCTCATGTCTACTTAAATGTGCCGCAAAAAAGGTAGAAGAGAACCGTTTTTACATAAATGGGATTATAATAGGAAAATCCTATTGACGCTTTTATGAAAAATATTGAAAAATGGACACCTATATTAGGAGTGAGACCATGAAAAGCATGTTTAAAATCTAAATTTTGGGGCGTAAAAGTTTTTATGGCGAGTTTAATTTAAATTGAAGGGCTATGCCAAAAGCTGGTCCTCCTCCGTCTGTATTTCAGATTCTCGAACGGCATGTTGGGCGAAAAATGATCGCAATTTTGGACCCTTCCTACGGGTTTGAAGGGACATTAGCCGCTGTAACCAGAGAACCTCCGGGCATCTGGCTTTCTGACGCTGAAGTTGTTACGTTGCGGTCTACGATAGCTCAGCCTGTGCCGCAGATTGTAAGCAGAGAAGATAGAAGCGAAGTTTTTGTCAACCTAAGTTCTGTTCAACGAATCGAAGTTCTACACGAAGAGTAGAAGCTATACGAAAAAGACCGTCGCCAAAATGCTGCCTACAATAAGCGCTATAGCCAAGACAACAGCTAATTCAGGTTTAACCTTAACACCTCTAGTGTCCTCTTCAAAAAACCTCAGAAGACCAGCGCCTTGAGCGGGCATTCGTGCTCCGTCTTTCTGTTTTTTCTTTCGCATACCCATTTTGGTTCAGTTCATACAATTTCATGAGAAGTTAATTAAAGTTACGTATCTGGATTGG
>SOJY01000268.1 GCA_004376385.1 Candidatus Bathyarchaeum sp. | reverse complement strand
TCGAGCGGACCATCGCTAGTGACCCAGTAAGCGTATGGTATATTGATGCTGAACCATGGTTCATTCGAGGTGTCAGCTTTTGCTGTTGCAGACATAAAGAACGCCAGAGGAAAAACCGAAGAAACTCCGATAACTATGGCAAGAATGCTGCATGCAATCAACTTTTTTTCAAGGTTCATGTTTCATCTCCCCTCCACCTACTATCCAAATGAGCCTTATAATTCTCCCCGAAGAACAGAAATGTTCTCATCAAGAACGGGGACAAAAATTTGAAGTATAATCCACGTTTTTATGCTTGTTTGGGTTTTCGTTTGAATCTGCAGACGCCCAGCCAATTTCTGACTCGTGATGTGCAGTAACCGTCAGAATTGTTTATGCAGTTTTTTTGTCCGCATTTAACTTTAGCCAGCGCATGTTACTCTCCAAAACACAAGTCTTGAGTTTAACAGGAAAACGTCAGCTTTAATTCTTTCTTTTTGTCTGCTTATTCTTTGGTTTCAGGTGAACCTCTGGGTATAGGATGCCTTCTTCTGTTATGACTGCGTCCACGTACTCTAGGGGAGTTATGTCAAAGGCTGGATTCAAAACTTTGATGCCTTCAGGGGCAATTCTTTCGGAACGTACATTCGTAACTTCATTTGGGCTTCTTTCTTCGATAACCGCATCTCCTGATGTGCGGGATTGATCCATCGTTGACATTGGAGCAGCCACATAGAAGGGAATCCCGTGTTCATTTGCTAAAACAGCCACATTGTATGTTCCGATCTTGTTTAGAACCGCGTCCCTGACAATCCTGTCCGCGCCAACCACAACCTTATCCACCATTCCCCTCGACATAACATAGCCCACCATAGTATCGCTAATCAAAGTCACAGGAATACCGTCCCGCATCAACTCGTAACAGGTGAGCTTAGCCCCTTGAAGCCGTGGTCTGGTTTCACAGGCGATAACCTTAACGTTTTTGCCCTCTTCAATCGCAGCTCTCACAACGCCTAAAGCTGTGCCGTAGTCGACTGTGGCTAAACTGCCTGCATTGCAGTGGGTAAGAACCACATCACCATCCTCAATCAGCTCCGCACCAAACCTGCCCATTCTCTTGTTAACTTCAACATCTTCATCCGCCATCTTCTGAGCCTCAGCCACAACAGCCTCCGCCAGAGCCTCCTTGGTTCCAGCCGTCTCCCGAACCGTCTTCATTACCCTATCGATTGCCCAGAAAAGATTCACAGCGGTTGGACGGGTCTTCCGCAGCACCTCAGCCGACATCTCCAACTCCTTCAGTAACTCCTCTCTTGTTTCAGCTTTTGAGTGAAAAGCAGTTAGAGCCAACCCATACGCAGCCGCTACGCCAATAAGGGGAGCACCCCGCAGCTTCATCTCCTTAATCGCAGAAGCCATAGCCTTATAGTCAGCTATCTTTACCCAAACAGCCTCGTTAGGCAACTTTGTTTGATCAACAATAACTACCATGCCATCTTTCCACTCTATGGTTCTCACGCATCAACACCCGCCTTCACGCTGATTCTGTATTTGCCTCGATAATACATTTTCTACAAAAATAAAGAGCCCAAGCAGACAATACAACTACACGTTAAATCACAGTGATTGCGTGCTGTGCAAGACACTGTATTCAAATGTAAACGTCCAGTTTAATTGCAGGAATATTCTCAAAAAATTATTGAGTGACTACGGGAAGCGTTCACTATCGGCAACGACGTGGAGGGTTTTCATTTTTTCCCTACCTGCGCTTCCCCAAGTCCCCCAACACACAATCTTACTATAAGAGTCGCACAGGCAAGTTATGGTTTGCGATTAACTTTTTTGTTGATTTTTATTACAACCTCAATCGGACTTCCTTTAGGAAGCTTCAGATTCTGTCGCCAATCGTCTCCAACAGCAATAAGAGAATAAAACCCTGAAACCTCAGCCCTAGCCTTCTTAACAAAGTTAACCAACGCAGCCTGAGTCTCTCCCGTCTTTATCATATCATCCACGATAAGCACACTATCCCTGCGCTTTAAAGCGTCCTTAGGCAAATACAACGTCATGGTGAAGCCTGAATCACGCAAAACATAAGTTTCCTCCAGAAACGCTGGAACACCCACCTCCTTGTTTTGTTTCGCAATCAACAAATCAACACCCAAAGAATTCGCAACCATAGCCCCAAGAGGTATACCATCAACAGCAGCAGTCAAAACTTTTGTCACACGACCCCCAGCAAAAGTTGCAAGCGCGTGATGGGCTGCCTGCTGAAGGATATTATGGTCACCTATAATCCACGTGTTGTTGAAGTATCCCGCCGAATTAAACTTTATTCGTCTACGAAGCTCAGTCTTCAAGCCAACAAGTTTGATCAAAACGCCCCATAGTTCTCTGGCTCTAGCTGCGTTTGGCAGAACATGACCTTTGGCGTACCTGCTTAAAACTGTCACGGGCAGGTTGGTTTTGGCAGATAATTCGCGATAAGTATATTCTTTTTTTGCTGTTTGAAGTAGCTCGATTGTCATTAACCGAAGCTTCAGATCCTCTGCATGCGTATTCATACTATCATCACTTTTCTATGCACACCAACAAATCAATTAATGCATATACAAGTTACCTATTTTAACGTGGATAGATTTATAATTTCCGTATAACAACTCGAACAGCTTAAGGACGTCACCACATCGAATCCTGTTTAAAGGCTCACATCAACTTGAGTAACCAAAAACAGACAGCCCCAGATTACTCAAAGCGCACTTTTTGAAACAGTAAAGGTGGCGGATCCGCGGGGATTTGAACCCCGGATCTTCGGCTTTCTTCTTTGGAGATTAGAAGGC
>SOJY01000206.1 GCA_004376385.1 Candidatus Bathyarchaeum sp. | reverse complement strand
AGCTTTTTTACTCTTTAGGAGTTTTCTCATTTTTGGTTATTTCCCTCCTTATGAGTTCACAAGAGAACTAGACAGTAAAGAGATTTAAGTCTTACGATTTAATACAACATATTACAAAACCAAAAATAAAAACCGCGACACAACCACAACAAACTACCCTAACGCATCAAACAAACCCAAAAGAAGCCCAGCTACCTTCTCACCAAGCTCAGTTATCACATAATACTTCTTCAAAGGATCAATAGGCACACTCTCAGCCAACCCCAAATGCTCCATCTCCATCATCCTCGACCGGAACGTCCCATCACTAAGAGTAAGATTCAAATCTCGCATGAAAGCCTTAGCATTCTTCCATCGTCCCTTCTCCAGCTTCAAAAGAAAGATGCAGTCGATGGCGTGGTCCTTCTCCAGCACCGCCTTGATAGCGGAAAGCTTCTCGTCAGTAAGAATGTTCCTTATCTTTTCTTCCGTCAACCGTATCCACAACCATTTCCTTAGAGAATATACTAATTACCTATTTAGCATTTAACTGTATATTACGATTTTCGACATAATACTGCATATATGTACTACAAGACATCAGATTCCAGCCACCAAAACACAAACACAAACCACAGCAACAGAACAGAAACAAGAATGATGGTGGGCTCACGCATTCTTGAAAGCGACTGGCATAACCATTTCAGCCGTCCACTTTTCTCAAGATCTCAATCACTTTTCAGTGGGGTCAAAATCGTCATCGCCCACCAAACAATATTAAATGCCTCTCCAGCATAAAAACATAGCTTACAGGAGCAACGTGTTGAGCAATAATGCCTAAACAGATCAAGGTTATCCCCCTAGCCGAAGAGAGTTTCGGCGTACGATCCATGTGCACCTACGTGGAAACCTCAGATACAAAGATTCTCCTAGACGCCGGCGCATCCTTGGCTCCAAAGAGGCTGGGATATCCTCCTCACCCAAAAGAATACCAAGCATTAGCAGAATGCCGCAAAAAAATAAACAAAACAGCAGAAAAAGCCGACGTAATAACCATAAGCCACTATCACTTTGACCACCACACCCCCTCATATACAGATTGGTTCACTAACTGGTCCACTGCAGAAACCGCCAAAAAAATTTACAATACAAAAACTGTCCTCGCCAAGAGCTACCGTTCTATGGTCAACGCCAGCCAGAGACGCCGAGGATGGTTGTTCAAGAAAACCGGAGGCAGCTACGCGAAAAGGTTGGAGACTGCTGACGGCAGAACCTTCGAGTTCGGAGAAACAAAGCTGAGGTTTTCCGAACCGGTCTTCCACGGACCTGAAAACTCGGAGCTCGGATGGATCGTGATGGTAACCATTGAATTTGCAGATGAAAAGGTTGTGTTTGCATCTGACATCCAAGGACCAATGTACACTCCTACTTTAGACAGAATATTGGCTGAAAATCCTCAGCTAGTCCTTGTTGGGGGTCCTCCAACTTATTTGGCTGGATTCAGAGTAAAAGATGAAAATATAGAAACGGGAATGCAAAACCTGAGGAATTTGGTTGAAAACGTGCCATTAACAATCTTGGAACACCACCTGTTTAGGGATAAAAACTGGAAGAGTCTCTCCCAGCCCATATTTGACGCCGCCAATGAGGCAGGCCATAAGGTCCTCACTGCAGCTGAATACTCAGGGAAAGAAAACAATTTTCTGGAGTTTCATCGAAGGCAGCTTTTTGAAACGGAACCGCCAAGTTCTGATTTCGAAAAGTGGATGAAACTGCCGTTACAGAAAAGAAAAATGAGTAAGCCGCCGATTTAGTCTACTCTAATCTACCTCTTGCTTAACAAGCATTCTACGAAATTGCTTAGCGTAATGATAATCGGACTTGAGACGTTTCAGTTCATCCGCTTCTTTCTCAAGATTCGCAAGTTTTTTTCTGATTTCTTGAAGTTTTGTGCTCATTTTTGAACTCCAGAGCACCATTCAGCGGTTTTAATAAAAAGCGGTTATGAAGGGGAAATATGTACTCAGAATTCATAATTACTATAAGTAAAATAAATCAATACGAAGAGCTTGGAGACGGACATCATGGGGTTTCACAACTGCAATGGCGAAATAACTTCAAGACAATCCGGTCTGGAAGGCAATTTCTGTCACTGCAAAGTGTGGAACCGTAATTTATCTATCAAGACGTTGAGAGGTGAAAAAGAAAAATGGAAAATTTGATAACTCCAATAATGTTCATGCTTCTCATAGGCGGGATCTCAGGCTACTTCGCAGGAAATCTGGTCAAGAGGGTCTCAGGCATGGCGATAACCCTCGGAGTTTTCGCTTTTATCGTAATAGCCTTAGCATACACAGGCAACCTCGACTTAAATTTCGACGCAATAACTGCAAACATATCGAACGTCCTAGGCATTATTGCTCCCTTAGGGATTGTAGCTCTGGCATCCAGCGTTCCTTTCGCAGCTAGCTTCATTGCTGGTTTATTCATAGGATACAGAAGGTACTAACCCACCTTCTATCCTTTCACATATTTAACCAGCCTGGGCATAAGCTCAGTTCCTTGACTTAAAACACCTAATTCTCCCAGTTTACATTCTTTTTCGGAGAATCTCTGAACCCCGTCACCTTTCAGCTTGTTTCCTGCAATAAGGAGGGGCACGGGATCGTCACTGTGAGCCTTTAGCGTGCAAGGTGTCGAATGATCAGCTGTGATACAGACGATGTAGTCTTCCAGATTTATTTGCTGCAGCATGTTTCCTACAAAGTGTTTGTCAACGGTAGCGATAAGTTGAGATTTTAGGTCAAAGTCTCCGTCGTGACCCGGTTCATCCGGACCCTTG
>SOJY01000251.1 GCA_004376385.1 Candidatus Bathyarchaeum sp. | reverse complement strand
GAAACTCAAAGCTGAAGTTGCGGACCTCCATGGGTTCTGCCGTTACTGTCGTCACTATCAGCGCCGACATAAGGCACATACAAAAGGTAATTCGAAGCTTCATTCTGTTCCTCCTTTCCAAATAATAGAAACATATTTATTCAGCCGTCATGTATCAAGTTATTGCGAAAACAGAGACTGTAGCATAAATACCGGGATATTTAATGATATTTAGCCATATTGGTCGATATATTTTCCAGAAAAACTAAGACCAAAAACCTTTTTCTGGGAGAAACGATTATGGCTGGGCCAGGTGAATATGTATCTGATGTAACAGAAGGTATTACACGTGTTGAGGACTTACCAAAAGCCAAGATTAAGCAACGTTCACGTAAACGTAAAAAACAGCCATGCCCATACTGCGGCTACATGGCCTATCGTGACAAGGTTTTCATACGCAAACTGCATGACCTTGGCGACTTGGCCAATAATCGACCGATTGAGTTGCATGTCGCTTACTCACAGCACTGCTGTTCAAAGTGCAAAAAATACTTCAATGCCGATCTCAGCGACTTGGCGGATCCAGGCTGTCACTATACTCGTCGAGTTGTTCACTTGGCAGTGCGATTGGTCGTTGAAGATGGTTTGCCGTATCGACCAGCATCATGGCATTTATGGCGAGACCATCGGGTTTTTGTTCCGTGGGCTACGATTCAGAACTGGGTCGAGGCGACGGGAAAAAAAAGCTGAACAGCGTGTTCCGGCAGAATATCTCGATGGTGCTTTGGCTGATTTTTCCGGCTATATAGCTGCTGATGAACTGTACGATGGGCCTTTCTGTGTGTTGTCTATTGTGGACAATCATAACTTCAGGCGGCTTATCTATGAAGTTCTCGACCACGATCCAACCCATGAGGATATGATCAGATTTTTTCGTCGATTCCGTAAAGAACTGGAACAACGAGATATGAAGTTGCTGGGTGTTACTACCGATGGCTCACCTTTATACCCAGAGCCATTGGCCCTGATATTCCCTGGCGTTCCCCATCAAGTATGCGAGTTTCATGTCCTCAAGGAAATCAACAAGCAAATTCTCAAAGCCGTTACTGCTGTTCGTCGAGAAATCAAGAAAAAGTTACCCAAACTAAAACGTGGCCGTCCCTCATCGCAAACTGCCAGAAAAGCCGTTCGCCGAAAGAAAAGATTACAGGACAAAATCAGCAACCTGTTTGAGCATCGCTATTTATTTGTAAAACACTCACTGACACCCAAAGAAAAAAAGAGATTTCTAAGCATAACGCGAGGCTTATACAATTTGCGAAATTTGCGTTCGATTATGGATCAGGTCTATTGCCTCTTTGACCGTCGTTGTCGAACAGAAACTGCTTTGGAAAAACTGGCCAAATTGCGTTACCGCGTTCGTAGGTTCAAAACATTGGGGCAAACTCTTAAAAAACTGTTTACGCCTAATATTGAAAAAGCATTAACTTTCCTTGATAATGCGCAGTTACCATCGACATCCAATGCTGTGGAGCGAGGCTATCGTCGGCATCGAAAGATGCAAAAGAGCGTATATCGAGTGCGAACGCAAAAACATATTAGCCAGCGTATTGCTATCGATATGCAACGAGAAGAACAGACGAAAGGCCGTTTGCAAACAATATGGATACTTCATAATGGGAGGAATGGAATAGAATGTTCCCGGTAACTATGCTACAGTCTCTTAAAACACTGTTTTACTTTTTCTAAGAATTCATTCATGTTTTCTGGTTTGATTCTCTTGTTAGGTTTGCAGAAAATCAATTTACTTCCATTTGATTCGACATAGCAGGGCTCGTCGCTCTCGAAAAAACACAGAACTTCAGGGGTAAATGTTTTTCTAATTGCTTGCTCGTCATCTCCCTTTAGCAAATATTTTTCACTAAAAATCGGGTAGTCCTCAAAATCAATATCTTTGGGGCTGAATTTATCGACAAGCTTTTGAAATAAACCTTCTTTTGATAATTGAAAAACTGGAAGACTCGCATTAGTCATAGCAATTGTAATATTGTAAGTGTGTTGGTTTTTCCCACCGCCTACCGTATAACGATAGTCAAAGATAGACAGATCAAGCCCAGAAGATCTTCCTTCAAAATTATTATATCTTCTCCTGGAATGCCCCCTACTGGTTATTTTAAAATCAGGAAGTTCCCTTTGCTCTACACTTCTAAAAGAAAGATATTGAAAACATTCAGCCAGCTCTTCCGTCCTCTTTTTTTCATACTTCTTAACTAAATAAACAATGACGCCAACAAGAAAAGCAATTCCCATAATTATAAAAACTATATACATGGATCTGGTCCTATGTTATGTATAATAAGCGACTTAAAGCCAGGTACGGTGTCACAACCCCCCGATAAATCAATGACCAGGTTTGCGGCGTCCAGCATATCAGACTGTCGCGGACCGGTAATTATTGCGGGAAACTGAGAAACTTTTTTGCCGATAACAAGAGTTATAAAACTCTGTCGGATTTCCGCCTTTGGTTTTTGCTTTTCAGTTTTTCCATTTGAACTGGAATTCTACTTCTTCGTTTTTCCCTTCTCGTTCGTGTTCGATGGTGAAAATCGCCCTCGCCGGAATGTAAACTCTTTCGCCGGCGATCTGGATGCGGAAGTTCTTGCCGCTCTCGAGCGAATCGGCAAGTCTGCGAAGCTTGGCGGCTAATTGTTTCGTGGTGTAACCCTTTTCAATGTCACGGTCGGATCGTGATGACATAATCTTAGTCTCCTGTATTTACATAGTCTTTGTTCTCATCCCGAATAAGAACAGTACCCATAATGGTATCTGCTTGTTTTCCTTTTT
>SOJY01000246.1 GCA_004376385.1 Candidatus Bathyarchaeum sp. | reverse complement strand
CAGACGTTGTACAGCGGCATGGACGGAAAAACCGAGAGACAAGTACATGTGAGCCCACTAACTCAAAGACGGCGGCACCAATAAAACCTCACAGCACACAATTTTCACGTGAATAAAAATTAACACAAAAACAACAATAAGGCTTACAGTATCATGTAAGGTAAGCGTAAGGTTGCGCGGGTTAACCACTTTTTGAACATGCCCCAGAAAAGCCCCCGAAAAACAAGGCTAAAATCTGCTTGATTTCAAGAATAAAGGCGTTAGAAAATGGTTAACCAAAAGTGGTTAACCACTTCGTTTGTTAGGGAAACTTACGCCAAAAATGGTTAACCACTTCGATTTCTAACAAGCCCAACATAGAGAAGGTTAACAATTAACCTCTCGCATATATTTGTTAGTTGTTAGAGGAATTAGCTAAAAGCCTTATTTCCTAAAAGAAGCCCGTTACGTTTGGTTAACCACTTCAATCTTTTCTTGCTTGCAAAAGGCATTGCACACCTTCATAACGGCGCGCTTTACTTGCGTTTCAAACAAACCAAGTTTAGCATGCATGGAAAATCGATGATTTTGCTCAGTCTTTAATGTACTCTCCAAATCTATGTAGTCTTAAACGTGCTTTGAGCAGATTTGGGTCAGCAATTCGGCTTAGTAGCTCTTTAATTTTCAGGTAGTCTCTAGTGTTTGTAACTATATCGATTTGGTTGACAAACGGCAAAACCACCTGAGCTCGTACAACAGTATCCTCAAGGCTACCTCTGTGATGAACTTCCAAAACCCCCTTGTACACATCAAGCTTACCCATTCGGAGTACCGAATATCCATCAACTTCCTTCCGATTTTCCGTCAGACGCACCGATTCAGGTAGAATCCTGTTTACTCCTACATTCACCTGAACTTCAGGTTTGATAGGTCCAAACATTGCCTTCTGCTTTTCAACCCATTTATCTACAACTTTCTGATGGACCTTCTTCCCTTTGAGATCTACTTTCTGAATCTCAAATCCTTTGAAGTATTCTGGGTTCTCTTTCCAAGTTTTCAGCGTGTCTTTGATTAGGGCAAAATCCTCTCTTGTGAGTTCTACAAGTGCTCTATCTTTTAACGCTACACCCCAATATCTTTTGACACTTTCCAGATCCTTGAACCATTTCTGCTTTCTAAATATCTCAAGCTTATCTCCATCAGTTTTGACTAGGTATCGAAAATCAAATGGTTCTTCAAAAATAGGGTCAATGTGATTAATGAGAAATTGGTATGGCGAGTTTCTCCAACCCTTGTACTCTTCATATGCCTTGTCAATTACCTCAAAGATCCCAACAATAACTGGCTTTCCAATTGCTGATTTCAGGTGACTATCAAGATTAGATTCATCTTCTGGCTTCTTGGTCACACAATAGTAAACAACCATATCGCCCTGCTTTACCTTCTCATATGCCCATTCACCCACTTTGGGTACGAAGCCGATTAGATTAGGTCTTTTGCCGTAAGCCCCTAAGTTGTGTATAACAAACCAGTTGGTCAACTCTTTCCTTTCCATTCACACATATTATGAATTCTTTTCTTAAATCTTTAGTGTGAGTTGAAGGATGTATTGAACATGCATGGATTACAAATAATGTTGTTTTTATTGGTTCAAAGTTTTAAGACTATGTTGTCTGAATGTAGCAACCACTAAAATCAATGCATGCATGCACGTTATGCCTATGTGTGGACAGCTTTCCATGCCCTAGCCTATGCAACTATGAGAAAAATGAGCATTATATGTTTTGTTGCATGCATGGAAGAGTTTAATACCCCGTGGAATCATCCATCATTTGAATAAAAGGCGAAGTAACGGTGGGGGCACATGAAAGAAGTCTGGGTACTCGGTTCAGAGCATTCCACAGCTCATAAGAGTATTTCTTGGTTTTCTTCTTTTCCCAATTTTTCAAATTGCGATATTTTAATAGTAAACCTTCAATCATTACGTCCTACGCGAATTAGCCCAATAAGAACAAAACTGTATATTGAAGCTCGAAGGTACATTTTTGACATGCTCATGACGGGAGAAAAACAAGTATTCGTTATCATGTCGGAAAATCAAGTTTTACTGGACTGGCTTCCGTTTCGCCCTCTAGTGGGAAAAATCAAACCACTAAAATTAGATGAGTATCCAAAAGATCTGATAATAGAAGGTTACTCGAAAAAGATTGGAGAGTGCCATTACTATATTCGTGGGTTTGATACTTCATTTATCAAGGCGCTCACTGATCCGACATCGAACGCGGCGGAAAATTACTTCTTCACATCAGCGGCGCGCAAAGACTACGACCTTGAAACGAAGGTTGGTTTCAACCTAAAGAATCGAGCAAAGCAAGTGATTGGAGGTTCTTTCAGGTTTACGATCTCGTACGGGGAAGCAGGTATAGCAGGTATTACCCGAGAATGGGAAGGAAGTCATGTCTCTGGAGCGATCACATTCTTGCCACCCACTACTATTTTGAGTCCTGAAGAGGCGATTGATGGATTGCTAAATGTCCTTACTGGCGGTGAAATGACAGAGCCACTACCCAGCTGGGAGCAAAAAATAGGTTTCCCTGGACTCGACGATCTAAGAACCAAAATTGATGAGAAAGAAAAGCGAAAAGAGACATTGGTCAATGAAATTGAGGAATTAGCAAGCAAAATTGCTGATGTGGCCAAGTTGCGAAGACTTTTGTGGGCAGATGGTACTCCTCTGGAAAATGCAGTTAGAGACGCTTTTGTGATTCTTGGTTTTTCGGAAATGCGAAAAATTAGAGCGCCAAACTTGGAAGATTGGGTAATGGACTTAAAGTATATTGATGAATTCAAACATGGGGTCTTTGAGATAAAAGGG
>SOJY01000006.1 GCA_004376385.1 Candidatus Bathyarchaeum sp. | reverse complement strand
CCGTGTCTTCCTCTCCAGCGGTTGCCGATGGTTTGGTTTATGTGGGCTCAAACGACGACAACATCTATGCTCTAGATGCTTCTACTGGCACTGTAATATGGAATTATACAACTGGCGACGATGTAGCTTCTTCTCCAGCCGTGGCTGACGGCGTAGTTTTCGTGGGCTCAAACGACAAGAACTTGTACGCGTTAAACGCTTCCTCAGGCACTCTATTATGGAGTTATACAACCCTCGAGAAGGTGGTTTCTTCCCCCGCGGTCGCAAACGGAGCAGTTTACTTCGGTTCATATGATCACCTAGTCTACGCTATCGGCGATTCTTCACCGAGTCCCCAAACTTACGAAGTGTCCTTCAGTGCGTCAGGCTTGCCTCAAGGAGCAAATTGGACAGTAACCTTCAACGGTCAAACAAAGAGCTCCACTTCAGACACAATAATGTTCAACATGCAGAACGGCGACTACTCCTTCTCTGTTGTTGGGCCAGTTGATTACGCGGCTTCTCCGTCGTCTGGGACTGTGACCGTTAACTCGGCTAACGTTAACCAGCAAATAACATTAACCTCGAGCGTTCAGGACTTTCCATGGCTTCTTGTTGCTTCATTGTTTGTTGTGGTTATGATATTTTTGATAGCCCCAGGGGCATTCGTTCTTCGCAGGAGAAAACATTAAGAAAAACTGTACGGTCGGCTCTTTCTTCGCTTTCCAAACACGCGATTACTGTTAAGTGCACGCTAAGTGATTTGTAAAAATAACCAAAAGTGAGTGTGCACGGTGTTTTTATTTTACGTAGAACATGTCTTTTGTTTCTTGTGGATTCTTTATGTTTTCTTTTCTTATGTTCTTCTCTATCTTTTTTTCTTGGCTTCCAGTTATGTTTGCGTCGTAGTCTACGAAGGCGCACACAAGATCGGCGAGATTCTTGTTTATTTCCGTCAACTCGTCTAGAGAGAATTGAGCCATGATGCCAGGATTGTCAGCCCACTGCATCCACCCTGTTACGCTTCGTTGCAGTGCAATGAGTGTGAACCTGATTGTCCGCATCAGGTCCAGTCGGTCATGTCCTTCGACCTTCGCTGACTTCTTTATCTCGTCCAAGATCCTCTGGCAGTCGTTAACCCATTTTCCTTTCATGAGCCATACCACGGTATGCCCTAGGGAATGTCCAGCATAAAAAGTTTCTTAATTTCAAAGATTTTTCATAAAAACATATAAGAATCAATAAATTATCTTTTCAGACATGAGCCTAACCAATAAGGGAAAGAAAGAACCATCGTTGGCCTTTGGCGGGCAAGCCGTGATGGAGGGAGTGATGATTCGCTCCAAAGATCATCTGGTAATATGTGTGCGGCAGCCTAACGAGGAAATAGTGACAAAAAACGAAGAACTGCATTCCCTTTCTGAAAAGTACAGGTTCCTGAAGCTTCCCTTCTTGAGGGGCATCCTAGCTCTGTTTGAAACGTTATACTCGGGAATCAAGGGCATCTATTTTTCTGCAAACGCTGCTTTTGGTGATGAAGAAGAAAGCCTTAACCCGAAAGAAATCGCTGTGGTCGTTGCAGTGGCTATATGCTTATCGGTACTGTTGTTTAGTGTTACACCTTTTTTTTTGACGTCCCTTCTGAATCTTGGGGGAGGCGTCTTCTTCAATGTTGCTGAAGGGGTAGTTCGCCTTAGCTTCCTCTTAGTATACCTTGCTGTCATATCCTTGTTTGGAGATTTCAAACGGATATTCCAGTATCACGGTGCAGAACACACAGCTATTAATGCCCATGAGGCTGGAGTTGAGTTGAACGTTGAAAACGCCAGAAAATATTCCCGTTTTCACGCTAGGTGCGGAACATCGTTTCTTCTTATAGTCACGTTAATCAGTATTCTGTTTTTCTCGCTTATGCCACGTGCTGATTATCTGACGAGGTTTTCCTACAGAATTGTTCTCATTCCCGTCATCAGTGCTGTTTCTTACGAAGTTTTGAAGCTCAGCGACAGGTACAAAAACTCATTAATAGTTAGAGCTTTAGTGGCTCCGGGTTTGGTTCTTCAACGTTTCACAACTAGGCAGCCTGACGACGAGATGATCGAAGTAGCCATAAAGGCTGTGAAAGAAGTTGAGAGTCTGCAAAGGGCAAGTGAGTGAAATTGTTTCGGGTTGCTTGTAAGTATAACTTGCAGCTCGGTTAATTATGATGATTCTATGTCTGAAGAACTTGAAAAAGAAGGATGGGTTAAACGTACTACTATTGATGAGCCTAGATTGAGTGAGATTACTGAGTTGTACAAGTCTTTAGGTTATGAGGTTCGAGTGGAACCTGTAAAGCTTGATGAATTAGATGAAGAGTGCAGAAGATGTTATCAAAACCAGATTGACAAAATTAGGACTGTTTATGTAAGAAAAAGAAGGTAGGTTAGGATTATTGAGTATTGCTTTCTAAATGTAGTACCGATGGTTTTCTGTCTTTTTTATTTTGCCAAGAAAAACTCCTGCAAAATAGTCTAGCCAGTACTGTTCCGGTATATCTAGTTTAGCTTCTTCAAATGTTACAGCAGTCTCCTCTGAAATAGCTCCTGCTTTCTCAAATTTTCGAATAAGTCTGTTTTGCATTTTAAATTGAATCCCATACATAGACAAATCTTTACTTCCCTCCTGTATCCAATGTTTAACTGATAGAAAACTCGAAATGAAGGACAAAAACTTAGAGTCTTGTCAACGGCCATTAAGAAAATGCTACCAATAAGGGTTACACGTTGGTCTCTTATTAATACAGCCCTTTTTACTTTCTATCCATAAAACTGTAACATTAGATTATCATCTGAATAACAGTCATAGGAACCAGTCTTCTTCATTGTTGACTAGTATAAAAAGAGGGGGT
>SOJY01000144.1 GCA_004376385.1 Candidatus Bathyarchaeum sp. | reverse complement strand
AACTCTTTGAACAAGAGACACATTAGTGGAGAGGTGCATGTGCCTGGGCGCGTATTGATTCTAGCTGGCGGTGGAGGCCATACTGGTTATGGGTATGCGTTGGCAGAAGCTATCCATGGGAAAGTCTCTTTGTATTTTCTTGTACCTGAGGGCGACTCCTTAAGTGCAAAAAGATTATCCAAATTTGGTAAAGTCGACTTTTTAATCAAGCCTCGAGGCCCAAAAACTCCGCTTCCTATTTTTATAGCCCGCCTTTTCAGAGCTTTTATGGAAACTTTTAGCCATCCTATCAATGAATTTGATGCTGTTGTGAGCACAGGCAACAATTTCTGTGTGCCTCCAGCGATTGTGGCATGGACTAGGGGAATTCCAGTTATTAACATCGAGAGTCCGGTTCGTTTTGTGAAGCCTTCTAAAAGTGCTCTCGTTCTGCAACCTTTTTCAAAAACAACTGCACTGCACTGGAAGGAGCAAAAGAGATTTTTGGATGGTACTGTTGTCGGTCCAATTCTTCCCAAGCCAGTTGTCGAGTCTAGAAATGAGGGGTATATCTTGGTTGCTGGAGGTACTCATGGGCATAGGCTTTTGTTTAACGCTCTTGCGGAGAGTGACTTATCTGATGTGGTTTTGCAGACGGGAAGAGTTGATCCTGCGCCATACATCAAGAAGCATCCTGAGTGGAAAGCTTTCACTATTGCAGAAAATTTTCATGAGGTTCTAGCTGGTGCTGAGCTGGTTGTGACACACCTAGGTGTGACAGTTTTGGAGGCGGTGATGTATAAGAAACCAGTGGTGTTGGTTCCAAATCCTGAATGGACCCGAACGGGCACGGTAGAAGACGCTAAATACTTGGCCAAGAAAATAAACGCTGTATTTGTTTCGGAAATAAAGCAAGAAGTTTTACTAAATGGTATAGAAGAAGCGAGGAGGAGAACGGTTCCAACTCTTCCGGATGGAGCTGAAAATCTTGCGAATATTATAGTGAAGATGTTGCGTGAAGAAAAGGGCTAACGATTTATATGTTCACGTGGGATTTATTAAAGCTAAATACCAAATCGAAAGATGAATGGGCCAACTGGAATGCAGGGACTTGAAATGAAGGTTTGTGTTGTTGGGTTAGGAACTATTGGCACGCCTGTTCTAAGGTATATCAATGAGCACGGTTTTCAAGTGTACGGCTATGACCTTGTAGAGAGATCAATTGGTGAAATTGAAACTTTTACGAATTTGGGGGAGGTTCCAAAGTGTGCTGTTTACGTGATAGCTGTTTCATCCAACGCGGTTGAAGACGTTTGCAAGAAGGTATCTAGTAGGAATAAGGATTCCTTTGTTTCGATTGAGAGTACGGTGAAAGTTGGAACTTGCAGAAAGATTTCTGAAAATTATGGTCTAAGGAATCTGGTTCACTGTCCTCATAGATACTGGGTGGAAAAGTCTACAAATCATGGTGTAAAACAGCTTAGGGTTATCGGAGCGATCAATGAGGAAAGCTTGATCAAGGGGTTGGATTTTTATCGGTCTCTTGAGGTCCCGTTGCATGCCTGTCCGAGTATTGAAGTTGCGGAGATGTGTAAGATTGTGGAGAATGCTTACAGGTTTGTTCAGATAGCCTTTGCGGAGGAGCTTCGAAGGATTTGTGAGGCTAAAGACATAGATTTTGATGAGTTGAGGAAGGCTTGTAACACGAAATGGAACACAGAGATTCTTGAAGCCAGGAAAGGAATAATGGGTTCATGCTTGCCCAAAGACATTGGATATTTGAAGCTTCTGGCGGATGACACACCATTGATTGAAGGAGCAATTTTAACTGACAAAAAATATCAGAAGTGGATAAAACTGTTCTGTAGCTAACAAAACTACTGTACGTGTACTAATCGTATTGTCAAAAATAAAAGACCGTGGATTAATGCCGTTTTCATTGAAATTTACGGTAAAAATGTCTGAGTTCTTCGCTCCTTCCGTATAGATTTAAGTTTAAACCACCGTAACCTTACAGGGGAAACTATGCACATCTCAAAGGTTTTGGTAACCGGTGGGGCTGGTTTCATAGGAAGCCACTTAGTCGATCGACTGATGAATGAAGGCTATGAAGTGGTGGTTTTGGACAATTTTTCTGCAGGGAAAATTGAAAATGCACAACGTCATTTAGGGGATCAAAGTTTTCACTTAATTAAAGGTGATATTCGAAACTTAGAGGATGCTAGGAAGGCAGTTGGAGATGTTGATGCTGTTTTTCATTTAGCCGCAATTGTGAATGTGCCGTTGTCCATAGAAGATCCGTTACTTGTTAATGATGTGAATGTGAGGGGAACGCTGAATCTTTTAGAGGCGAGTGTGAAGGAGAATATTCAGCGTTTCGTATACGTTTCTTCGTGTGCCGTTTACGGTGAGGCACATCATTTGCCGATAAACGAAGAGCACCCGATAATGCCCCTGTCTCCTTACGGTATCTCAAAATTCACTGCTGAACATCACTGCAAGATTTTCCACAAGATTCACGGCCTGAAAACAGTCTGTCTACGATTCTTCAACGTTTACGGACCTAGACAGTCAGAGGGTCCATACAGTGGGGTGATAACTCAGTTTATCAGTAGGTTAAAACAGGGAAAGCCGCCAGTTATCTACGGAGACGGTGAACAGACAAGAGACTTCGTCTATGTTGAAGATGTGGTTGAAGCATGTATGCTTATTTTGGGATGTCAACATTGTGCTGGGGAGGTAATTAATATAGGAGCTGGAAAGCCGACTACAATCAACGAACTTTCCAAAGTCTTAATGAAAATGTTCAGAGAGGTCAGTGTGAAACCTGAATATGCACCGCTAAGGGCAGGAGACATTCGAGATAGCTATGCGGACATTGGCAAAGCTGAGCAAGTCTTGGGCTATAAGCCAAGGATTAGATTGGAAGAGGGCATAAAACGGTTGCTTCAAAGTTCAGATATGAAGGCGGAACCATAAAGGTTATGACGGTCAACGAGTGTGCGGAGGTTTTTTCACGAATTCGATTAATTCTAACACTTTTGGTTTGCAATTGTCTTCCCATGTCTTTGGCGTAGGTTTAGGTGCGTTTCCTTTTAGTGCTTCTAAAATTCCTTTTACCAAATCTTGAGGTTCGACGAGCAGATACTCTTTGGATGGGGCGATTCCACAAGCGACTATGGGCTTTCCTAGAAACATGTATTCGGAAATTTTGAGTACTCCTTCCTCGTTGTAATAGTATGAGAAAGGGGTCTTGTGTCTTGGGACAATGCACACGTCCGCGGCATTAACAAAATTTGGTATTTCTTGATATGGGCGCCATCCGAAAAATGTGACGTTTTCTGGGAATTTTCTTTCTAGTTCTTCAGCTACTGACCGGAGAACGCCGTCTCCTACGATCCAGAGTGCTATCTTTTTTGTTTTTTGCAGTAATTCTTTGAGGATGCTTGGTAAGATGTCGGTGCCTTCTGTTTTGGACAACAGACCTATGAACAATATTATTTTTTGATCTTTTTTTACGTTGTGTAACTTTCTGAAGTGATCGTATGAAATGTTGGGTTTAAAACTGTTTTTTTGTGGGTAGTTGGGGATTATGTATATTTGTTTTCGAAGTTTTTTTACGTCTCTTAGAAGGGTGCTGGTGGTTAAGGTAATCACTTTTGCGTGCTTCAAAGTCGTGTGTGTGAGGTACTCAGCTGTTCGGCTTAGCTTGCCTTTTCCGAATTCTAGTTCTATTTGTAGTGGCCAAGGAGAACGATAATCTAGAATATAATTCTCCTTTCGTAATATAAGTGGTAAGGCGAAGACGTCTGGGGAATTGGCGACCCAATAGACATCAGCGTCGGTAAGCAATATTTGTAAGAGAAAAGAAGTGTAAGTGACGAATGCTGAGATTAACCTTTCAATTTTTCCGTTCCCCAACTTCAGTCTAATTTTGGGGGTGAGCGCTTGAAATGCAATGTTTTGATCTTCAAGTGAGGTGGATATTTTTTTTACTCTTGGATATTTCTCTGGGTAAAGCGTAATGTAAACCAGCTTTAGACTCAAGTTTTTCACCGTTTTAGTGGACACGGGTCAAATTCTTTGAAGATGCTAAGTATTTTTCCTAAGGCTTTTCTGTCTCCAAAAGGATTGTTTTTGTCCTTTAGTCTTCTTTGTATGTCTATGTCTGAATCTTTTTTGGTCATGTGGATTAAGGGAGCGGATTTGATGAATTGAGGCCTTGTTCCTAGAATTGATAGGACTTTCGTACTTTTCATTGTTGCGACCTTGTGTAGTTTTCATGTAAACAATAAAACGATTATGCATATATAAGCAAGGCACAAAGATGTCTGTGTTGGAAAATGAAAGTCCTTCATCTTTCAAGCAACACCCTTCCTGATCGGAGAGTTGAGAGGAGTGCTCAAACTGCGAAGAGAGAAGGGTATGGTACATGTTTTGCAGGCCCTCTTATTGAAGATACATGTCTTCCGACTGATTTATTTGATAAATTCTATGAACTCCCCTTCAATAGGTTCGCAAATGTGAAAATCCCTCCTTATTGGAGAGCGTTAAAAAGAAAGCTATCTGAGATTCTCGGAGAATATCGCCCTGATTTAGTCCATGCTCACAATGTAATTGCTGCTAAATTGATCAGTGAATTTTCATTTCATTTTGTTTATTATGATCATCAATATTGGTCCAAATCTTAAAACCCTACGGAAAACATTTGGAAACAAAACAAAATGTTCACAAAATGGGTGTGGACGGGGTGGGAAAAAGAGGTATTACACAAGGCGTCCGCGGTGATTGTTGTCTGTGATACTGTTAGTGAAGAGCATATGAGGTTGAACGATGATGTATATGTTGTGCCAAATTTCCCTTTCCATCTTGAAACGGAATCGCTGAAACTGAGTCCCAACAAGGACGAACACTTGTCTTCAGTATACGTAGGAGGAGACTGTTCTAATCCTGCTCTCATACCCCACAGAAATGTTGAAAGTTTTCTTCAAATTTTTAGTCACGACGGAGTTGGGACGTTAACGGTGATTGGAGATCCAAACCTGCTCTCATCCCGAAACATAAAATGTTTAGGCTTACTCGCTCACCCGGCAATGATGAAGGAACTGACACGGCATCACATTGGCTTGCTACCTTGGAAGAAACACTGGTTTCATAGATACTGCAATCCTAACAAGCCATACGAGTATGCTCATGCTGGCCTTCTTGTACTCACTGTTTCTGATCTTCATTGTGTGACACGATGCTTAGGCGAATACGCTGTTGCGTTTAATAATCTGTATGAACTGAAGGAGTTACTGCTTTATTACGCAGATAATCTGGATGAGGTCCGTGAATTCAGAACTAAAATACGGAGATTCGCGTTGGAGAACTTGACTTGGGAGAAAAAATGTGAGCCAAAGATTTTAGAGGCCTACTCGAAAACACGAGTCCCCGTCGATTTCCAAGCCGGGCGGTAACTTTCTGTTAACTTAATTTTTTCATAAATTCTTAATAGTTTTTTTGTCACAACCGAGAGGTTGTGGTTTTTATGATTTCTTCTGGGTGTGTGACTGGTCCTTTCCAGCTTATTACTTTGCATCCGCATGCTATGGCTTCAAGGGCTGTTTTTGATAGGCTTGGAATGGTGAACTGGTCGAAGAATACTTCGAATTGGTTTAGGAAGTGGGACATTTCATTGTATGGAATTGGATAAATCTTTGCTATTTATTGAATATGGAGATGAAGTTCTTTGCCTGTTGCTCTAGGCTAAATTTTGATTCTACGATGGAGCGCATTTTCCTTTTTATCTGACTTATTTCTGTTTTTGACATCTCTTGTATCTTAGAGACTTTTTCTCTCATCTCTTGATAATTATGATATATGTATTCTGGAGGAAGTATTTCTTCGACTCCATGCCATGCAAAGCACAACGGTATAAGCCCGCAACTCATAGCCTCCACCATGGAGACACCAAAACTTTCATCGCTACTATTCATTATGAAAATGTCGTGTTGATGATAGAATTCGGGAAGTTCAACCCATCCACAAAGTTTTGCCTTTAAATTAAATCTGTTTATTGCATCTTCTAATATTCGTCTCTCTTCTCCTTTCCCACCTATATCTATTTTTGAGTCTGGATTGTTCACTATAAGATCAAATATTCTCTTTCTATGTGTTAAATTGCTGACGGTACAGATTTTCAACGGTCTGTGAACATGTGGATTATAGCTAAACTTTTCAGTATCTACGCCGTTTGGAACAACATGAATTGGAACTTTGTCTCCAACCAATTCCCTTACGATTTTTTTATAATATTTTGAAACTGTGATTATAGTTTTTATATTTTCAAAATTTGCAGTTTTCAAAAAAGTTGGATTGTATGCTTCTGTTCTATGTAATCTGACATAGATTGGTTTTGAACTTACCTTACTCATTATATTTGCAAATTCATCGAAGAAGTCGCAGAAGATAATATCGTATTTCCAAGAAAGTATCTTTAACTTAGGCTTTAAGGTTGCATAGAAGAATGCCTTTCTAACTCTACTCATATATAAATGTATTTTAAACACGTTCACATCATAAGGGAACTCCTTGATCCAGTCCAGAAAATGCGTATTTGAGGCGACCACGAGCATTTTCATATAATCATCTTTTCCTATTCATAAATTCACCAATTTCAGATTCCGTTGGCTATGCAAGTTGTTCAACTCTTGAATCTAGGAGAACAAAAATCTGATACATGTGATATGTTCATTTTAGATCTCCCCTTTTAGGACTATTTCTACTTTTATGTGAAGGGAGCACCCGCTTATTCTGTCAATTGACTAATTTTTTCTTTCCAGAAGTTTATGGTAAGTTGTAGCCCTTTCTTTAGTGTGAATTTCGGTTTCCAACCCAGAAGTCGCTTGGCTTTTGAGTTGTCGCCTACTAAAACGGCTACATCTAATGGGCGCTCCGGGATAGTGTTCCAGACAACTTCACGTTTAAAGCCGATGAGTTCTTTCATCAACTCCACAAGTTGGGTTATTGAAGTTCCGCGCCTAGTGCAGAAATTAAATACTTCACCTATAGCTTTTTCGTTCTCCAAGCATGTTACGTAACTGCTCACATGATCGTCAATGTAGAGGAGGTCTCGCACGGGTGTAGGGTCCCCGAGCATAACAGTTTTTTCTTCAAGCATTTGCACGATTATTCGCTCGACCACGAAATGTGTGTTATTCTTGCGGCCGTAGGTGTTAAAATTTCGGAGGATAGTTACTGGGAAATCATAGGCATCATACATATATTGTAGATATTTATCTGCAGCAACTTTGCTAACGGCGTACGGACTGCAGGGGCGTAGTTCGGCGCTCTCTTTAATTGGCGTATTTTCTTGATTTCCATATTCTTCTGATGTACCAGCAAACAGGAAGTGTCTAAACTGGGGAACTTCACGTAAACAAGACTCAGCTAAATTCACTGTGCCCAAGAAATTGGTTTCCATAACTTCGATTGGATGGTCATAGGAGTAGGATACCGGACTTATCGAGGCTAGATGAACCACAGCTTCGGGCTGAACTTTACGGATTGTATTCCGCAGAGTGAAGTAATTACGTAAATCGCTGAAAACGGTTTTCACTACGTAGCGACCGCCTAGAACGTATCGACCCGTAACATATCGTTCTAAGGAATAAACGTCATGTTCCAATTCCACGAGTTTGGGTATTAGACGGCTTCCTATAAAGCCACTTCCACCAGTAACCAGCACCTTCAAAGTTTGTACACCAACCTACTTTATTTCTTATGTAAGTAAATCTTATCTTTTATTTTTTATTCACCTATTTTACGTGCCAGTCTGAAGCTCATACTCTTTGGTAGGAATTTTTGCCCGACAATTTCAACGGCTCTCCATAGAGGCTTACCACATATCGTTATACTTCTTATTTTGTAAAGAAGCAATTGAATAAAAATATTTTTCTGTTGGCTAGTTGACCTTGAGCATTCATTCTGCCACCAAAAAGAGAAATGAGAAACCACTCAATGGTCCCAAAAAAGTTATAGTATCTAGACCGCTCAATGTAAAAATCCTTTGAACGAAACAACTTTTCAAGCTCTCGTCTATCAAACTCTGAACATGAAACTGTCTTATATGACGCTGATAGTTTGGGCTATAACGTAGCAAGAATCTCTCACCTTTATCGCTTGGAACACTTATTTCTACAATTGCATTTTCCTTGCAACACCGGCAGATTTCATTAACAACTAAAACATGCTCATGAATATGTTCCAAAATTTGAAGAACGAATACTTGGTCAAAAATTTTGTTTCTGAAGGGGAGACATTAGTGACTGCACACAGAAACAGATAATTGCCTGAAGTTCGGGTTAAACGGAATTGTTTATATCTATTCCAACGTATACCGTATCTGTTGCTTCAAGAGCTGTTGTCGGTGTTTTTCCACATCCTATATCTAATACAAACTTCACGAGTCAATCTGCTCTTGCGCTTTCCATATTGAAGTTGCAACGACATTATGCTTTCTTAAAAGGCTCAAGCTAAACTTTGATATTGTTTTAACGGGTATAGTTCTATATACGTATCTTTCAAATAAATGAATTAGAGGATGAAGATATAGTATTTGACGACCAAAGGCACGAAGCGACCTAACCTCAAGAACTGGAATTCTAAAAAAGGCATCGTCCCAAATTGAAGTTAATGTCTTCATTTTGAGAATTTTTTTAGCAAAATATGCAATAAAGGAACAAAATCTATCATTTGTGAAAACAAAATCAGCCCTCTTTTCCTTGTTAGCCGTCAGGAATGTTTGGAGATAATTTAGGTTTACAAGTAAAAAGTCAAGCAAGTTACGCATAGTGTAACGAGAACGTGAAATAATAATTGTGTTGATGTTAGGGTCAACAAGCCTTAAGCATTTTCCCCTTGAGGTTATCAAAGTGACATTGAAAAATTTACCTAGTCGATTTATTAATTGATAGAAAAGCCTATGACCCCCAAGATATAGGTAAGGGGTGTCATCGTTTACAGCTAATATGTGAGCCCCACTCTTAATTCCGCAGTCGAGGATTATGTTTCTGACGGCGTTCTCTATGGAATATTTTTTCAACATAGTCTTCGATTTTTCTACGATTCTTTGCTCCATTTTTTCCCGTTCTTTCCGATTTTCTAAAGACCGTATGTGTTCCACAAATTCCTCTACCGATGAAGCAAAAAGTGCTACTTCACCATATATTTCCTTGAAAGCAGGTATATCTCTGAGCAATATAATCTTGTGTTGTCTTAAGGCTTCTAGAGGACCGAAGCCGAAACCTTCATAGGTAGATGTTGAAATATAAATGTCACATTCATTAAGGAGTTGAGTCTTGAGTTTATCTGAGATAATCCCAAGATATCGAAGGTTGTTAACGCCTTTTGATTCCTCCATCACATAGTCTCTTAAACTACCGGAACCACACATCCAAAAATTGTGATTAGGTAAGAGTTTCGCTACACTTATGAAATCCGATGGAACCTTGTGGGACTCTAGTTTATTGATCCAAATAATCTTCAAAACAGGGCTCATCGCTAACATATTTATATCCGTCACATCAGCTTCCATCCATCTCGCATTTCTCTTAACAACTCATTAAAGAATTTATGTGCCGGTTCTTTTGGAATTGATTGGTCACTGTTTTACTGATTCCGCACTGTTACATCTAGGTTTCCACCCCAACCTTTTCAGTTTGGACTGGATGCAAAAAGACCAAGAATACATAATTTCCGAAATCAACCACATATTTGTAGCCTATTTGGTTCATATTGTAGACCGTGGGGTAGAAACCGTCACACACACTCACAGCCACCACAACAAAAACCAAGCGGAAAACAAAATAGCCACCTACCCGAATGAAAATAAGTAAGCCGTGAACCACATGGTCAAGAGCGAGATCAGACTTAGATACTCTGGGTACATCCTATTTACATCCAAGCTTCTCAGCGTCGCAACTGGACTTGCCTTCGTTTATATGATCACAAGAAGTGTCTCCACCGAAGAGTTCGGAATCTGGGGAAACCTCAGCGACGTTTTCAGCTACTTCATCATACTTGCTACTGTCCTCCCGTTCTGGACGACCCGCTTCGTAGCCAGAGAACACGCTGGATCAGCCAAAACAGGACTCACCGCCAACATATTCATATCCATCGCATCAACTTCCATATACCTCGCATTACTCCCAACCATTCTGTCAGCCCTCCAAATTGGCGCCGACTACGCAATGCTATACTTCATCGTATCAATCCAAATAGTTGAATTCTACACAATATCTGCCCTAGAAGCAGTCCTACGCGCCAAGGAACCACAAACCATCGGATACGGCCTACTCATATACGAAGTCTGCAAGGTCGCTCTCGGCTTCACCTTGATCATACACCTTAAACTAGGCTTGCTAGGAGCG
>SOJY01000031.1 GCA_004376385.1 Candidatus Bathyarchaeum sp. | reverse complement strand
GATACCACTCTTTACTTCAAATCTCGGATTTATCGATTATTCCAGCCTCAATATACGCCTTAACAATCAAAAGAAGCCGACTCTTAAGAGCCTCCACCAGATCATCATACGAAGAGTCTTGAGCCAATTCAACAATAGATAAGCTTTCTTCTGGAATAACCGGAAACCCAGAACCCTTATTCTTGCCCTTATGACCCCTCCCTGGACCCGCCAACATCTCACGCACTTGAAGAACCTTATACCCAATATCCCAAACAGTAGACACCTTATCAAGATCAAGCCGATCTCTAATAACGCATCTTCCGCAGAAAATACACGCCACTTGCTCTTGCCGATTCGACAAACTACACACCTACACATTACACTAAACCCTTACGGTTTATAAGTTTTTTGACAGCCAAACAGGAGTATTTTAACCGTTATAAGAGAAATACCTGCGTTTATAGCGTATTAACCGCAATGGTCTTTTTTTGGTAGGGCTAACAATGCAAAGAAGGGTACTCTTCGTAGAATCTCTCGATGCTTTTTTGTTCAACAATAAACAACATCGTTTAGGTACTCGAGACCAAAAGACTCTTCGTAGAAAAATACTTCCGCCGGAAGTGGTCTCGGCGAGACCAGTAAGGCGTACTCTCTTCCAAACATCCGCAGCCGCTGCGGAAGTGTTGACGGCGTAAACATCAGTTACGGGTACGGAAGATAAAAACCCTTACCACCGGGTGGTAAGGAAGGTCTTCTGGCGATAATATTATAACTTTTAGGTTCCGGGAACCCAACGCCGTTGGAAAAAGCAGTGCTTCGCCGCAAAGCATTGAAGACATCACTTGAGTCCAGTGTACTCAGTTGCCGGGCGACTTTAGTACAGCGCTTCATTAGATTATATTGGATCTACTGGATTGTAATGGTTCGTAATGGATTACACTGAAAAAAATTGTTATAATTTTTTTACACGTTTCTACGAAGAGTCTATCCCCCTAACTCTTCGTGAGACTACAACATTTCTAGCACGTCAAGCCGTCCCTGCAGCTCCTCAATAACCGCACGCAATATTTGCTTTTCATCCGGAACTTCCAGTTTATCAAGCTCGCTTTCTCCCCAATCAATTTTACTGAGTTCGTTTTCGAAGTCTATAGCCTCATCATCCATTTCTGCTTTATCATTGACATCTGTTTGGATGTCCTCAAATCTCTCTTCCACATCCTCTATTGCTGTCGTAATATCGCCCTCGTATCTATGAATTTCTGCGTTGAGTTCATTAAGGTCATATTCGAAGTCAGGAGCATATTTCCTTTCAAAGCCGTCTCGGTACTTCTCTTTCAAGGCAACAAAGTCTTCACGATTGAGGACCATAGATGAGTACGTCCATGATGCATCGTCAACGGTTTTGGAGTAAGTCATTTTTACTCCGTCTTTATTCTTTTCTACTTCCATCTTGTTCAATCGCTTTAGGTCCCAAAACTCTGATAGAAACTGTGTCGCCGTGGTCTTAGCTAACTTTACCACACGATCGATTGGTTTGCATAATCTTATTTCGGTTCGAAAACTCTTTTCCGATATGTTCTCAGTAAACCTCTCATTTGCGTCACCAAAAGGGTTTGATGGTTCATCTAAATAGAACTCCTCGACCCCAATCCGCGTGAGATCCCAATATTTGCAGTATTCTTCAAGCTGATGCTGAATGAAATCGATGAAAGGCTGTATGCCATATTCAACGTGAACCGCATCTATCTCTATACGCCTACCAACCCACTCTTTTTCTGACACTTGTTCGCCTTGAAGCCACCGAAAGTTTTCAGGAGAGTAGCCTTCGCTTTCAGCAATCAGTTTTTTGAGGTGATCGTGGTTGCACTTGTTTTTTACCTTCTCTACGACCAAGCGTTCGTTTAATCCAACAGTGGATTTAAGATATTTTATGAACTCGCCGTTGACTCCGATGTCAATGACTTGGTTGTACCGTTTAGCTAACGTGAAAAATATTTGCACCCCTGAAATATCATAATCGTGTAGTGCCAGCACATAGAAGTTTGTGTCTTCTTGTTCCGCCAAATCTTCCGCGATTTTTATAATAGATTCTTGCACATCGCTTGGGTTGTTTCCTCCAGTAGAGACTAGATTGATTCTGTAGCCTAGCTGCTGTAGGTTCTTCAACAGTTCTTTACTAACCGTCTTCTTTTCACAGAGCAACACAAAGCTTGATCCTTGCGTGATTTGATGTCTTGTTTCTCGGTCAATCAGAAACTTTTCCATTTCTCCCTCACATATAGCCCGACCTTCTGCCCAAATATTCAGTTTTTCTCTAACACGCCACCACAGGTCCGGTGTAAACCCTAATTCTTCAGCGTGTTTTTTGCACCACTCCTTCATACATTTTTGCCAATCACCGTACACTCTATCTTTTTTCGAGTTTGAATCCACCTCGCTCCGGTCAGGGTTTTCTCGTAGATACTTGTTCCGGCACTCGTAGAAGAAGTGCCGTATATCTGTCTCCTTGTTAGGTTTCCCACTCAAGAAATTTGTAAGGCGCTCCTGCAGCAGCCTACGGGTGACATTGTAGAAACCGATTGGGGATCTCATTTTGTTTTACCTAACTTTTCTGTGAAGGTCAACCCACAAGCCTTGCATTGAAATCTCTGTTTGCGTCCCTGCCGAGTTACCATGAATCCATGTTTTGCGGTGTTGTTGCTTTTGCATTCTGGGCATTCATTCTTTTTTGTTTCGTTCATATTCATTACCTACACAACACACACACAAACACACAATATAAACGTTTGCAATGCATAGAGACTCTTCGTAGACTGGTTCACGAAGAAGCTATCTATCTATGAGGCTCTTCGTAGGGGCATAGTCTTAAATACTAAATCAATACTAATATTATATTATGCAAACAGAAAAC
>SOJY01000013.1 GCA_004376385.1 Candidatus Bathyarchaeum sp. | reverse complement strand
TCGGTCACATTTTGGTCGGTCACATTTTGGTCGGTCACATTTTGGTCGGTCACATTGGAATCGGTCACATTGGAATCGGTCACATTTTGGTCGGTCACATTTGCTTCTAATTGTGACAATCTCCGCTGAAATTCTTGGTTGGGCGTTCTAAGAGAAGATTCCCAACGAATAATAGTGCGGCGCTTCACACCTAATCGCTCAGCAAATTGTCTTTGGGATAAACCTAATTTCTTTCGTAACGCTCTAATAGTTTGATTATTCATGTTTGGCTCCTATTAGTTTTTTACTCCTATGGGATTATAGGGCGCAGGAGATCGCGATTCTCCTGCGCTGTAGGAGCACACAGTCACGTGTGTAAGCAAAGAAAAGAGTCTCATTATTAACTGAAAGAGGTATTACTCCTCACTTTGCTCCTCCTATTTCTCCTATCTCCAATTGAGTTTCTTAACGGCATGGGACTTGCCTCAGTCCGTCTTAGTAGTTTCAACCTTCTCAGCTTTCCTAGATGTAGATTAAGTCAATGCTCTCGTCGTCAATATATTTCCGTAGAATGTCCAGATTATCGCCGTAATACAGAAGATTAGTATCCATCTGTTCTTCACTCCTAATCCTTCCGTTCTTCTTTTAAGCCTCGCTCTAGTAATTCAGCGATTGCTAATGAGATTGACTTTCGCTCTTGGAATGCCTTTGCCCTCAATTCCTCGTGTAAAGGACGTGGCATTCTAAGGCTGAACCAAACCGTTTCAACGCCTTCAAGATTTTGTCTCTTTGCTATTGACATTGTAAAATCTCCTTTCAACTAATTGTATCTTGTATTATAGCATAATGGATGACCTATTTTCAAGGAAAAAATTAGCAACTCAGCGCGAACGCTTTGCTATAAACTAGCGTGCGATGCTAGCGTGCGATGCGTTCCACGACGCCTTCTACACACGACGCCTTCCACTAGCAGGGCGAAGATAGTGAGTAGACTTGAAGCATTTTGGTAGATGTGGTATTCTCATATAATCTATTGATGCTAACTTCGATAAAGTGGGTTCCTATACGTTCAAAGTTACGTGGCGGGAAATGGAAAAATTCTGAATATTGATACTATACGGAATTTCTTCCATCTTATAACAAGTTAGGGCATTTGATCATCCTGTGAACGCAGAGAGATAATGCCCAACTTGCTCCCTCAAGCAAGTTGGATCGGAGAGATAGTATGGCAACGTATTATTCTGATATTTTTGAAGTGTTACGGCAGTTGGAGAAAGAACGAGAAAATCGGCAAAAATTTCTAAAAAAAATACCTGACGTCCGTGCTCAATTATATCGGAATCTTGTCTTTCCTGAGTTGGAAACATTTATACCCATAGAATGGATAGATGGTTCTACAATTTTAACTCCAGGTAATCAAACATTATTTCTATATCGAGGACAAGTGCAAGAATTTCCAACGTGCATACCAAATATTTACCGAGGTGATCCAACCATTTATGACTTGTTCGAGGCCCGGTTGAAACAGAGAGAGTTTGAGAAGGTTATTCAAAAACACCCGGCTATATACGATATCTCAAGTAGTGGTATTCATATTAGTTTCACTGGATTGGCACAACATTATGGGTTTCGAACTGAATTCTTAGATGTGACTTCAGATCCTTTGGTCGCTGCATTCTTTGCTGTGTGTTGCTATTCAGCATCGGAAGAAAAATATCTACCGGTGGGAGAACAAAAGGAGCAAGGTGTATTTATGAAGACTCTATCGTCGGTATATACAATGAATCCAATGAATGTGCCCAAATTACAACCCATTGGTTTACATCCATTTCCGAGACCTGGTAACCAGAAAGCCTATGCGGTACAATTAGAATGTGGTGAAAACTATTCGGCTCACAAAATGCTTTTTCACCAGACAAAAGAGGGCTCGGAATACATTTATGATCTGTTTGAAGGTGGAACAAAATTGTTTCCTTCAGATCCACTAAAAGAGAAAGCAGACGAAATACTTGGAGGGAGAGTTTTTTCACGAGAAGTAGCTGATATTATTTGTGCACAGGATGACTTTTCTGAGCAACCAGATTTCTATGTTGAAGAGTTGGGTTTTGAGATTACCGATTCCTCACCATATGAGTTTACTGCGGAAGAATTGAACCAATTTCAGAAAGAGTGGGAGAAGGAAGGGAAAGCGAATTTCAAGAAGCAAATTGGACCAACTTATTTAACGTATTCTAACCCATCACTGCAGCGGACAGCAACAAGTCTGAAGTGATGCGCATCGCTTGCGAGGAGGTCACCAAAGACTTCATGGAAAACCGCAGAGATTCCGCTCTCTTTACTAGGCTCGCAGGTTAGCCCCAATCTGAAGAGATACTCCGAAACCACCCAATCGGATTCCTAATCTTTGAAGGGTCGTAAATATTTTTCAATATCTCCAGTAAAAACTGTGCCTTGAGCCCCTGCGCTTCTACCAAAGAGCGCACTCTTTTTTTACTCACATCGTGACCTAATTTATAAAGCCCTGCGCTTATTGATGTATAACAGCCGCTTATCTGTGAGATGTTCTGTTCTATGGAGCCTATTCGTTTATTGTTTCTAACAGCGCCCGTTACCTTACCGAAAATCCCATTCCCATATCAAGGCAGGAAGCAATTGTACAGGGCTACACGCCGTGCAGTGTGTGTAAGCCGTAAGGAGGCGGACAATGCGCGAAAAACGTTATTCACAGCTTTTTCGCGGAAGGTTAGCGAAGCGCTAACACCGCGACCAAGCGCCGCAAACTATTTCTGTATGATTGCAATGTAATCTACCATTTCGTGCCTCCTTGTGAATGTGAGAGGGGTTGTTAGCCCCTCTCGTATCCGTTCTTAGTCATCAAGTTCTACTGTGGACAAATCTGCGCCGCTGTCGATGCCCGCTCGTAAGCGTGTCACGATGTTACTATCAAACTTCTCACAAATCTCTCTGCAAGAGATTTCCTTCTTGCTACCATCGCTCTCAACCAACCACGTCTTCAGCTTCTTACTCATCTGAAGTTTTCGCTTGCCGTTGCTATTCTGCGATGGCATCTCATTAGCTTCTGCCACCTTACCGTCTCTCACTTTCCCTATCGCCTCTCTGCACCTTTCAAGGAATACTGCGCTATTGTATGACCACTTGTTGAGGCTCTTTGGGCTTCTCACAACGCTTGCTTCTTTTTCACAAGCCGTGTGTATCATCAACCATTCCGTCCTGTCGTATCCGCTTGGGCTCTCTTGTCGGAGTTTGCCAGCTTTCACTAAGTCGTTGATGGTAATATCAACTTGTGGCTTTCCACCAGCTAACTCAGCGCATTTGTTGTAAGCATCTTCCCAGGAGAAGTCGCTCTCCAACTTCGCCTTGTGTTCAATTGCCTTTATCTCTGCAAAGGGCAAAAGTTGACGAGCTGCGTTCCTCTTGGCAAGTTCGCCAGCGGTTAAGACCGAACCATTGATAGGTTTTCCGCTAACTCGCTCAGAAGACCCTGAACGTCCTTTCGCTATGATGGTGTGGGTCTCATCATGAGTAGCCAGTTCAAACTCAATGTCGTGCTTCTCAGCCAGTCCCATGACGCCTCTATAACTCACCACATATTCACCGTTGGATAATCGGTGTGCCCATTCACCATTCCCACGTCCCTCGACCTGCGCTATATCCTTCAACTCACACTCTTGAAAAGGGTCGCTTATTTCTAACTGTGCAAGAAGCAACCGACGCCTTCGGCTTACGGTTGGTGGGGAAGGGGATTTTGCATCCCCGTTCCCTTTATCCTTCCGAGTATTATTCAAACGGTCTTGAATTGCTCTTGCTCTGTCGGACCCACATTCGTTGACCATCTTGCTACCATTACCACCGCCGTTGTATTCACGAATCGCTTTCTTGTGTTCACAGTCACCATCATAGTAAGCGCCGCAGTTGCAGCAGAGTTTTCCGTTCAAGTCTTGCCACATCATTATTCGGCGTTTTCCGTCAATGATAAACCACGCTCTACTCACATTCGGTCTCTCAATTTCTTTGATGATGAACGCCTTCGCTTCATGTTTCCGCATCCACAACAGACTTGCTATCCGATGCTTGCAGTTGATGGTACGTTCACCGTCGGGGCAATCGCAAGCTGGCTCACCGTGGTTCAAATTCACGATATAGCTCTTATCAGCTTCATATTGACTACGTACACGGAAAATGCCGTCTGTCACTTCGTTGACTTTGTTGGTCTCTACCAAGTCGAAAGCCCGTGCTACACGACGTTGAATAAAACCGTCTGTCGGCAAGCCAAGTGACTTTGCCGTGTCGATAATTTGTTGTTGACTGAATCCTAAACGCATGATAATATTTTCTCCTATGGTATTGAATCAATTATTTGATTCACAACAAACCCCTGCATGGATAAACACGACTGCTATCGTGCCATGTGGGGGTTTGTTGTTTCGACCTCCCGAAAATCTTTGTCTTGATTTTACAAAAGAATTCGGTTTGGGTGTAAAATCAAGACGAAAATCGGGAATTTGTTATTACTCAGCTCTGCGGATTCTACCAGATGCCTACCTATTCGGAGGTCTTACCTTCTGGGTTGCCATACGGCGCTTATCCTTGACCTAAGCTTCTTAATCTTACACCATATATTATAACATATAACTGGGGATTTGTCAAGTAAAAAATGCACCTTATTCTAATTATTCTAAACCTTTTTTGAAATAATCTCACTTCGTCTCGGTTGCCCTTTAACCTTCTGTTTCAGCGTTGCCTCTGCAACAAACGTAATCGCTTTTGTGTTCACAAGTCGCATGTAGCCTTTCTGTTCAAAACCTAAAATCCCGTCATTCATCCAGGCATAAATCGTTTGTCGCGAAACACCCACCAAATCAGCGGCTTCCTTTACTGTCAGCATATCATCCAGATTCTTTATCATAATGCTTAAATTATAACATATTATTTTAAGGTTGTCAAGTAAAAAAACACCTACAACCACATATTTTTTTACCGCCGCCGCCACAAACGAGCTGAGGCAGCTTTCTGCCGTCACAACCGCGCCGTGCGCAGTCGTCGTCGTAACCACAGCGTCGCCGCAGTAGTTTCTCTTTTTTGGGTGGAATGAAAAACGTCAGCGAAGAATAAACTGGAGCGTTTCAGGCGGTTTAGCGAATCTAATAATCACCGTCCTAACTATCCCGAAACCTCCGCCAAATCGCAGGTGTGGATTGCGTTATCAAACGCCCAGATTGCTTCGTTCCTCGCAACTTCGACTTTTTCTTTTTCCCTGTCGTATCTTTTCCAGTACCTGGACAGGAATGTAAACCGTTGCGTTGGGAAGAGTTAACCGCCAGCAATCTTTCCTTCTTTTCGGGAGCGAAGAATAAACTGAGCATTCCATTGCAGGAATGCGGGTGTTATCATCACCGTCCTAACTCTTCCCTTTTTCGGCTGAGAAAGCAATTTGTAATTGTAGCCGTTGTTTGGGGGAGATACCAGTTAGTTGTTCACCGCTAAAGCTACGTTGACTCGACCATGAGCACGAGCGCAGCTTCAGGAACAAAGAAAAAATATAAATAGGGCTTTTTTTTGCTGTTTCCCGTCGACGAAGCCACGAGCCGCAGTGGCAGTATTCTGTGAGTGTTTGCTAAAGTTCACGTCTTGGAGGGCACAAACCGAGATAATCCAGGGAGAATCCCGTGATTGCGAGGGTTAACGTTAGCAACGCACGGAGCGGGCTGTGAATATAGAATAAACCGTCACTCCGTGCGGAACTGAATTAACCGTGATTGTACATCTGTACAAGTTAAAGTTGATTTTTAAAAATGCTTGCTAAACTCGCAAGCGCCTAGTTTTCGCGCCCGCTGAGGTTTCGATACGCCCTCGCCACGGCTCGGGCTACTCAACCCAAGTTTTTCTCTAACCTAAGCTTTTCATTGCCGTAAGCCTCTGGGCGTCGGTTGGGGTTTGCAGAGATGCGGATGAGGGCGCAAAACGTGACAAGCATTAAAACGCGGTAGTGCAACCGCTCTCTCCACTCTTTTCTTTCGGCTTGTAGTGCAAAAAGCAACCGACGCCGCAAAAGAAACGGCTTACGGCGCAAAACGCAGAATTGAAAGCACTACTCGGCCGGTGTAGCGGTATCGAACTTCCCTCAAAAACAACACAAACCCACCCTGTTCGTGCTTTTGGTTTTTGTTCTGCTCCGCCAAACCGCGGAGCAAAAAGCAAACCGCTATGCAACACCGGCAAATCGTAAGCATTTCATTGCAGAAATGCGTCGATTTGCCACGAACGAAGTGAGACGCTTGCGTGCGGTCGTCTCTAAGTGGTTCACGAGCGCACGCAAGCCAGGGCGGTGGGACTACCGTCCTGCAAAACCGGGGTAGGAAGCGTACGAAACAAAACTCGGATTAAATCATATAAGTGGTCGCCTGGGTGCGATGCGTCTGTGGGTCCGATGCGTGAAGAAACGAACGCCTTCCACTGACGACGCCTTCTACTGGCGTCAAAGAAGAACACTGCCGAACTACGCGAACGTAATTCCCTGCGCAACACTCTGAGCGAAACCTCCCGACCTATTCATAGACGAAGTCTTTGTAGAAGGCGTCGTTTAGCATCGCACGCTGTATTCCGATGGGACACCTACTTAATGATAACCATCTTTTGAGTAGCCCTGAACTCTCCTGCCTGCAATGTGTTACTCTACTCCAATGTTCACATATTGACTATTATCACTTTTTCATATCAACTTTTTTGCCTGGCTATTCAAGCAGCTAACGTTTGAGCTCACTGGTTTATACGGAGCGCAGCGGAGTAAAAATCCAGTGCAGCGATTTGTTAGGCAAAATTTCAGGAATCAAATTGGAATAATTAGCATTTGTAGAAATACTCTCCCGGATCTTTCTTTGTATTGACCATAAATCCTTCATTGTTCAATGCGTTCTTAATTACAGCCTTTTTATTTGGGATATGTAATGTCGCCACATTACCCATTGAATTACGAAATATTGGCAGGTTGTCCCACAGATTTTTTATTTTCTGTTTTATGGTCTCTGATGAACAATTTATGATATCCGACTTTTCGCCGTATTCGGGATAGACAACAATAACCGGTAACCCACAAGAGTTAATGCCATAATCAATTTCTTCTCGTAAAGCTCTTGAACTCTTCGTGATTGAACTCAAAAATAAAATGATATTTTTTGAGTTGTTAATTCGGTCTCGAATTCGAGGTTTCAACGTTTTTTCCCAATCACTGTCGTCCCTAACATTATAATTCTTGTTGTGTGAATCAATGAAAGGAAATGAAGCATCAGCCCCCTTCCATGCACGTAACAAGTTGTAATACAGGAAGTCCTTCGTTGAATGGGCTCCAAGATTAGTTTCCGCGAATGGTTCAGCAACGTAGAATGCTGAATAGTTTCCGTTTCGATAAGTCATTACTATCTCCTTCCTAGTGCATGGTTTAAAAGATCTTTAATCTCATATAGATAAACTTGAAACCGTTTTGCATCCTTCGGGTGAACCATGATGACAAGACGGTCTGTAAATTTCCCTTCAATCGAGGCATTCGCAAAGGATTCTGCAATTTTCTCGATCATTTTTTTTCTTGGCATTTTTATTCTGCCCCTTTCTGTTCCTATGACAGGAACAACCAACTCTTGAAGCTCTCCTGATTCACGAACATACCGCCAAAGACCACTCATAGCTTGTTCTACTGCTTGAGGAGTGGTCGATGCAGTTCCTTGCTCGTTAAGCTCTGCCATAGCAACAAAATAAAATGTCTTTCCGTGAGTATTCACAGGAACGGTTGTTCCCATAGGATAAGGAGGCCCATCGAGAGCTTTTAGGCCTTCTTCAATAAGCCTTATTAATGTATTTTGATCTCCCGTAAAGTATTTGGCTGTAAATTGTCCCTGTAAGCTTTCAGGAGAGATTTTACCTCCAGCGACATCAGATTCAAAAACTGTATTTGTGGATACCATAACTGCGCCAGACGCATCAAAAATATCACCAATACGCACTTCCAAGCAGAAGTCATGTTCCGGAAAAGCAACCTCAATTGATCGAATAGGGCGTCTGAAAATGATTGCCAACACAGTTGATATCGCTATCACCCAGAAAAATGCATATGAGCCATATTGATCCCGAGTGTAGATGTTAAAAAAATCCAATGACTCAATAAAAAGCCACAATCCACCAAAAAAAGAGAGAACAGTTTGAACTCCAGATCGTGAGAACAAAACATAGTGCCAATAGGCTGGACTGGTAATGGTGTCGATTAGGTACTTCACAGGCTCTCTCCGAGTTCAGTAGCTTGAATTGTAATCATATTCTTTCTCATTTGCCTAACGACTGGTTAGGCTTATTTCTCTTGACATATCACCGCAACACTTGGGAAACAGATATGCGTCAAAAATTACGGGCGTGGCTGGAACCCCTGTCACCAATGAGTTCCGCGCATTTTATTTACCGTTGTGCCGAGAAAACTCTGCGTCTCTGCTCTGCGGTGAAGGAAATCGGTGTTTAAGATGTTGTTGACCAATACAACAGAAGCCCACGATTTTTGACGCTTATCTAATGTCCAGTAAGTTTGATTATCAGGCATTTTCGCCATGAGTTGAGCGATTCATAGCCACCTAACGACCAAGCTCACCTGCCGCTATGGAGCGCAGCGGAATAGCGGTCAGGTGCAGCGCCTTGTTCGGCGCTACACCTCGATCAAAGATGTAGCTCAGTCTTTTGGTTCACAAACGGCAATAATTAAAATTCTGACAGTTTCTATTGCCAATTTTCAACCAATTGTACCATTTTCTCATGCTATGGTCATGGCAA
Organism: Candidatus Bathyarchaeum sp.; assembly: GCA_004376385.1. Classification (GTDB taxonomy): domain Archaea; phylum Thermoproteota; class Bathyarchaeia; order Bathyarchaeales; family Bathyarchaeaceae; genus Bathyarchaeum. Next base: position 1,628 of record SOJY01000013.1, on the reverse strand, counting down.
TATTTATACATTCCCGCAAATTGGAATGGAACGGATAGGTTTTTATTGTTTCTTATTTTGGGTGGATACCCGCTAGAGCCAAGCTCAGTAACGCTTTCACATTCCATTTCGGGTTTGGGGGAAGGAAAGAGCGAGACTTGATACGCAATCATAATCAATCACGCAACATAAGTGCGCTCAGCCCCTGTTATTCGGGTCAAGATCTCGTCTCTATAAGCCTCGGCATCAGCGCCTGCGCCGTTGTAGCGCCTGATAGCTTCAGCCCATCCGCAGGGAATCTGTTCAAAGGACGGGACCTCAAAAGAACGCCACTTATGAAATCTGGTCTCACTCCAGTCTCTTTCTACGGTTTCAATCGCTTCGATACACTCCTTGCAAGAAAAGCGTCGATCATCATCTTCATCGTAGACACATTCTGCACCTGAAAGCAAACTGCGGAGAAGATGAGCGCCTGCTGATATGTTCTTTGCCACACTCTCCCTTAACTCCTTGTTCGTGATATTGCCGACCTCAGAGCCTCTGGTGTAATAATCCTCGGGATGTCCCATGTCCAGAATCTGCATGATGCCAAATGACCTGTACCTGATTTCGTAGTCGGGGTGTTCTTCCTCGTCGCGCTGATACTGATACCAGAACTCGCAGCGCATCTTTACGAATCCGTCAGAATCGAAGTGGTCTGAGCCAGCTTCCTGCTCTGCCAACGCCTCTGCGAAGTAAGACGGGATTCCGTTTTCCTCCATAATCTCTCTATAAAGTGCCATCTGGTCTTCGGGGACTTCCCGTAAGCCGAAGGCGTCGGTTGCTTTTTGCACTTCTGGGTCATCCTTCTTTGGAAGTTTCCACCGCTCGCCTGATTCTGCCTGTCTAAGCAGCTCCGTGATAGCTTCGGCTGTCCCGTCATCCACTTCACCTGAAACGGGAAGTGAAAGAGAGAATTGTGCCGCCTGAACAGAACGCCGCGTGCCTCTGCCGAAATCGCCGTCTATTTTGCCGTGATAGAAGCCCAACCTTTTCAAAGCGGTCTGCAAACTTTCCGCAGGTTCGGTTTCTTCTGTCCCAAGAAACAAGGGATGGAAGGCATCGTACATCTCACTTATTAGCTCTTCTATCTCTTCGGGTGTAATCACTGGCGAAACTTTAGGTCGCTTCCACTCAGCGACAACAAGCGCATCTATCAACCGCTGAAGCTCAGTTGATACGCCTTCCTCTTTTAGCAGATCAATCAGCTCCTGCTTGAACTCGGAGATAGCGGATTCTGTTTCGTTTCCGTAGTCGCCGTCGGCTCCAAACTTGGGCAGTTCATAGCCAAGTTGTAGAAGTTTTTCCTGAAGGTCTCTGACCTCTTTGCCTTTATCTCCTCTTTTTAGCATTTCAAATTCCCCCATTTTTTCCCGATTGTCTAGTATAAGTCTATGTCTTGATTTTACAAAAGAAGTCGACTTGGGTGTAAAATCAAGACGAAAGTCAAATTTCTTAGACGGACTGAGGCAAGTCCCATGCCGTTAACGCTCACCTTCATGCCCTGGAACGACAGCCTCTTCCCACTTAGCAAGGAAAAATTCGGCGTAATCCGTGCTTCGTGAATACGTCGCATTCTCCTGGTTATCGAACATGCTCTGGTAGCTCAT
>SOJY01000143.1 GCA_004376385.1 Candidatus Bathyarchaeum sp. | reverse complement strand
AATTCAATCTAGCCTCTAAACAAGAAGAACAACTCCAAGAACTAGCTTACACTGTGGTAGTGACGGCAATTAGCACGGCAATTTCAATAGGAGTAAGTTACGGAATTGGAAAGATAGTTGGTATGGCAAATAATTACTTAGGGAGCTTAGTGAACTTACCTGATCTCGCAGGCATTACCGGGATTCAATCCGTATCTAAAGTACAGCAATTTCTTCACAGTGTTTCCGCTTACCTCATGCAAGCAAGCGTGAGCTTAAGCGGTTTTTCAATCGCAATAGCTTGCATTAAGGAGATATCGCAAGAGATTTTCATAGATCCTTTAGTTGAAACCTTCGTTTCTAACCTTGTGAGAGAAATGGGTTACGATGCCACAATACAAATGATCGCAAGCACTTTAGCGGAATCCCTTCGCGAAGAATTCTCGGGACAAATTTCTGGCATGTTTAAAGGAAGCCAATCGGGTTTTACCTTCCAGAACTACATGGATAAACGGCTAACTGCCGAAAATCAATATCCCATTGGCCAAGAACTCTTTCAATATTTTAACGAATACAAAGCGGAATTAGCGGCTTCTCAAGATCAAAGATACGATTTGAAATTACTAGGAGTGTTAGGAACTCCCTTGAAAATGATTACCTTAGCAGTTTCTGCGTATTCTTTAAGTAAACTTGCTAATTCGAAGCGATTATCCAATCTATTAAAGTGGTCCGGAATCGGTGCTGGAGTATTTGTTGCCAGCGCGACTGTAGGATCCCTATCTGCTTTTTACGGTTTTTACGGGCTTGTCGCTGGATTAGGGGTTGTTACACCAGCGTTTTTTGTAATGGTTACCACTACAATTCAAAATTCCCAAAAAGTAGAGCACCTAAAGAGATTAGTCCAAGAACAGTTGGATCATTTCGAAAGAACCGGTGAGAAAAAATACAACTTAGTAGAAATCTCTGAATTAATTGAATACAAAGACCGTACCAGGATAAGAAATACCATCTTCGAAATGTTCTCGGAAGAACTCTATAAAAGAGTTTTTGGAGGATCTACTAAAGCAAGAAATCAAGTAACTCTACAAAAATTACAAGAACGAATTGTTGAATTAAGTAAAGAAAAATCTGGAATGGAAGGAAGTGGAATCACTGAGAGAGGGCTCGAAATGTGGAAAGCCGCTTTAGAAGGAAAAATTCCCGCAACGAAAGCAAGAATAGAGTTCTTTTGTCCAAAGGACGGACATAGTCCATGGGAAACTTTTGTTGGTAGTATATGGTCCAGAGGAGAGTGGTGTAAAAAATGTTCCGATGAGCGGCGAACTTTTACTTGGTATGAAGCCTTTGAAAGAGGTTTAACGGGAAATCCCAGTATGATATTTTACTTGAAAGAGACACCAGAATCATTGGCTACAAAAATTAAAAATCGACCTGAAGGAGTAACTCCAAGTCAAGTTAAATTGGACTGGACATGTGAAGAAGGCCACAAAGTTTCAAAACCTTTCGCAGATATAGGTAGAAAAGGTTGCAGACAATGCTATATAAAAGGTCGGGCTATTACATATGAATACGCTAAAAAAGTTGCGACTGCCAAAGGTTACAAATTAGTCACGACACCGACTCAATTTAATACTCTCATGGAACAAGCATTTAAAGACAAAGTCAAACCTAGTCAGGTTAAACTGAAGTATTCATGTGGTAAACATACTTGGTACACAACACACGATTTAATGAAGAGAAAAACAAGCGGATGTCCTATATGTGATTCTAAGTCGGGATATTATGAAACTCGAACTAGAAGGTTATTTAAACAAGTTTTTGGGTTCGATTTCAACAAGATAAGGGTTAAAGATGTTCTTACTAAACGTGGAATTCACGGAAGGTTAGAGTATGACGGGTATGCCACCTTCTATGTCGCAGGACGGAAAGTTAGAGTAGCTTTCGAATTTAATGGATACCAACATTACAATTTCCCAAACGCCTTCCATAGGTCTTACAGAGAATGGAGAGATAGTTTAGACCGAGACGAAAGAAAAGTCTTAGATAGTCAAGCTGAAGATGTTATCTTGATTACTATTCCATATCATTTCTATCAAAACGCTGGAGCAGATACCTATATTAAGAAGTTCATAATATCTCAGTTTGAACAACAAGTTAGAAACATTTACGGGCTACCCAGCTTTACATTTATTAAAAAAGCTGTCTCGCCATCATCATCCATGTTAAATTTTATAGGGAAAAAACCTTAAATAACTATGCAATTATTTATTTAGTAGTATAATGACTGCTTATGGCTGGATTCATATCATAAGGTCAAAGGAACACGCAGATCAATTTTGGAAGGCGATCATAAATAGTGAGAAAATTGCGATTTTTCATTACGCAATCCTTAACGGAGCTTTAATAACCAAGGATGGCAGGTTATTCGGAGTCGAAGACGAACCATCCTTCGTTTTTATGACAAATTCAGGCGGGACACAGGTTATCGACGAGTTCATCGAGAAAGGCTTAACCAGCCACGAAGAAACTGTGTGCCTTGACGATCTCGATGAAGATGACTTTATTGAAACTGATCAAGATGGTCTCATAATTTGGAGCGCTACATACCTATCGGGTGAAGGATTTTACCTGAAAATTGATTCTTTGGAATAATCTTAAAGAAAAAATTAAAAAAAAAGAACAAATAAGTATTTGAATTATCGTCTTTATCCTATATGCCAGACATCTTGTAAACTTGACGGAGGCTCATCGACATTACATAATTTTGTATTTGTCTGCTTCCACCTATGATTTCCGCGATTCTTGAGATGTTTACAAGATCCATCATTAAAGTGTTGTCGCACAGACCAGCACCGCCCATTAGATTGGCAGCTTCGTAGCAAATCTCTTCTGTAATTTTAGCAACATGATACTTGAACTGACTAGCA
>SOJY01000226.1 GCA_004376385.1 Candidatus Bathyarchaeum sp. | reverse complement strand
TCCTAAGGGATCACCAGTATTGAATGTTAAAGTAAATGGAGATGTTTCTGGTATGCTTGAACAGCTCTTCTACAGTCGTTACTTTCGGCATTTTTCTCGTCCTAAACCTCTGTTTTACCCTTTATGTATTAAATTTTCTGAGATCACAAACCTGATTACATGCTTATCTGCGCTTTGCAGTATATACTTTGCTAGCCACTCTCGGAACAAATTCCACTCGGCAGGAAAATCACGGTCAGCGATAACGTTTAGTCCAATTTTTTTGGCTTTGTCAACGTTTATCACTTCGTCATGAGTCTTGAATCCTCGCACTATGCTGTTGCTTATTTTCTTACACTGCTCTTTACTGTATCCGCCACCCTCCAAAATTTCACGAACATACTCCTCCATCAAACTCAACGAAGCTAAAGCATCTCTAATTTCAACAGCATCAAATTTGTCCGCAAGAGCCTTGTAACTGTAAGGTGCATCCTCTATTGCAACATCATCAAAGAGCATTGTAACAAACTGATGCGCATCCACAACAGAGTTTGCAGAAACGACACCATCGTCACTTTGCGCTTGCGGGTCAAGTGGTGACAGTTGGCTCATCATGCCCATAACTATCTTGTTTCCAGTAAGTGCAAGTAATGTTCCTCCGCTTGCTGCGATGTGTGGAACAAAAACAATGATTTCATTGAACGCCTTCCGCAATGCACGAGCTATTTTATATGAAGATTGAACCAGCCCTCCTGGACTATTAACCAGAAGCAGCAGTTTTCGGGCATCAGTTTTTGTTTGTATCTGATTAATTGCAGTTTCTACGGCAAATTCTTCAGAGAGACCCATTTGAGCACATATTGTCTTTGTTGGAGAAATTTTTAGTCCCACATAAGGAGCAATACAGGCCATTAGAACGGCGTCATGTTTTTTGCTGATTTCGGTTAATTTTTCTGAAAGGCTCGGGTCATCTTCTTCGTTTACATCAATTATTTTGTTTATAGAATCTACAGTTTCCACCCTAACATCTTCCCCCAAAGAATCATTGATGCCAATTCTTATCTGTAAACAAATTTAAGCTTTTACACTAATTTCTTCGTCACATAAATATATAACAATTAATTTGCTACATTCTATGCAGAACATCTGTTAAGTCAAGAAGTGGATTGGCATGAGTGACCCTGTGAACTATTTTGAAACAAAACTGAAGGGCCTGTGTTTGGCTGAGCTTCAGGCTTACAAGAAACGTTTGGATGAAAGCATAACGCAGAAGATTTCAGAAACTGCGCCCAATGAACAGATTGCGCCCCTCATACTCTACCGTGGCATACTTGAGCACGAAATCAAATCAAGAACAAACCAGAAATAAGGTTAAGGTCAATAGACGACTTTTTCTAGTTCGTTGTTGCTTATTGCGTTTTTTATTTCTCGGGCGATTCTTCTGCCCATGTACATTCCTTCGCCGTACTTCAGGTAGGCGTATGGGGAAGTGCCGATTCCCACGTTGCTTCCTGCAACTATTCGCGCAGAAATCTCGAACGTGTAGATTTTCAGGTCATCAGTGATTACAGTCTCTAGGCAGAAGGGTCCTATGATGCCGGGAGGGGCAATCTGCTTGGACACTTCAACTACGTTTTCGCCCATTCTGAGAAGCTCTGGCAGAAGCGACTCTCTGGCAACTATCGGAAAATTGCCGACGACAGTGTATGTGGGGTTCACGTTGATTTCCAGTTGTTCGTTTGCTGGTATCTTTCCTATGCTGTCGACGGTGGATTCGTAGCGTTTGTCCATTCCAAGAAGCTCAACTTCACGTGTCAGCGGGGAATAGAAGTAGAGTGGATAAACGTTTACTCCGATGACATATTCTTGCAGGTGAATGTTTTCTAGATTCTCTCTAGTTATGTGACCCCTTTTGAGCATGTCTTTTGCTTTCTTATGAAATGACTCTGGAGAATCAGCAATGAAGTAGCCTTTTCCGCCCATTGCACCGGGAAACTTTGCAATAACCAGCCCATCTATGTCATCTGGATTTTCGAAGATCTTGGGCAACGTTAACCCAGCTTTTTTTAGCCATTCTCTCTGAGTTTCCCTGTCCGTTTCCCAGTGAAGCAGTTCCCTGTTACCAAACAAGGGTACACGCAATTTGTCAACTATGTTTCTTGTTCCAATATAGGCATTAAATGAGCCGTGCGGAACCAGAATCGTGTTTTCCTGTCTCAGCTTCTCTTGCACTTTATCATCTAAAAGTTCGCCAAAATCTTCAACTATCAATATTTGGTCTGCCAGAGGAAACCGCTTGTAAACGATTTCGCTTTTTTTCTTGCAGACGCAAACTGTGTTGAAGCCTTCTTCTTTTGCTCCCTTGAATATGTTGAGTGCAGAATGGGAACCAAGAGTGCCTACTGTAATGTTCTTGCGGTCATACTCTCGCAAGATATCGTTTATTTCGGTTTTTGGTATCACGTGACTATCATCCCAAGCTTGTTTTCTGCAACAGCTTTCTTTATTTCCATGGCGACTCTTCTTCCCGGACCAACCGCCATGCCATACTTGTATTTCATGTATGGAGACGTCGGTTCTACGCAGGGGCAGCCGGGTATTCTTGGGCTTACATCGAAAATGTAGAACTCTAAATTCTTGTTCATGGCTCCTTGTAATGCAAACAAGCCGATTATGCCCGGTGGGTACTCCTTTTTGCAGGTTTCAACAAATTTTTCGCCAGCGTCCAGTATCTTTTCTAGTTGGGATTCTCGCATAGTGGCTCCCATGTGCCCGATTTCCACGTTTTGTGTTGGCAGTTTTGCTTCCAGTTGTTCGTCGGCGGGTAAATCTAGGACGCCGTCCAAGTTTGTTTGTATTCTTCTGTCGAATCCTAGCAGGTCTATTTCGTCGGTTATTGGAGAGTAGAAGTAGTTTGCGTTGAATTTGGCTCCAATAATGTATTCTTCTATGGTTGCTTCTTTCAAGTCTTGTCGGTCGATTAT
>SOJY01000140.1 GCA_004376385.1 Candidatus Bathyarchaeum sp. | reverse complement strand
TGTTAGTTCTAATCGGAGTAGCAATGGGCTTAGGGGTCATCGCCAAGTATCAGGCCTTGGTCAGCGGCATAGTTATGTTTGTTAGCCTGTTATTACTGTGGAGAGAACGGATTCTAAACAAAATCGGCAAATTTTTGCTTATAACAATAATTGCAGTGGCTGTTGTGCTGCCATGGTTCTTCTTTGCGTATCAACAATATGCTTCAGAAACTCTTGGAGACTGGATGTACGCGATTCAGGTGGGCAACGAGGAAAGAACGTCCTATAGTGGACGATTCCCTTTTCCAATATTCTACCTCATAGAGATGACATATACTTACGCTCATATTCACCCGATTTCGCAGCCCCTATACATCCTATCTTTGGTTGGCTTAGGTTACTGGCTGTGGAGAAGAAGAGCTGAGGACAAGTTTTCTTTGATCTGGTTCTTTGTAGTTTACGGCGTCTTCACGCTTATCCCTAACAAAGATTGGCGTTACGTTACACCAGTGTTTCCTATCTTGGCAATTTCCGCTTCAGACCTAATTCTGTTCATGTGGGACAAGATGAAAGATGGATTGAAAGCAAACAAAATCAGATTACACCGAACCTCTATCCCCAAGGTTGCCGCCGTTGTTTTCGTGTTACTACTTGGAACTTCGGTTGTTTACAGTTGGGGGGACGCCCATTCTTGGGTTGACTTTGAACACGCTTACGTTCCCATGAAAGAGGCAACCCAGTATGTAACTGAAAATTCAACGTTAAATGAATCTACAGTACTTTTGTTCACTGGAAACTTCTTTAGCGTAGACATGGTGAAGTTTTACTGGATTTTACAAGATTCAGGTGACAGAGTGCTGTGGCATTACCCTGAAAAACCGGTTGACGTTTACAGCCCTACTCTTAATGTGACTTGGCTGATTGAGCGTTGCGAAGCCACGAATGTGAAATATCTGTTGCTGTATGAGCACAGTGCCGAAAAATACTTTGATTCAGAGTGGAAACCCTATTATGTGTTAGATAGGCTTGTTTTTTCAGGAAGATTCATGTTTGAGGCAGTGCTTGGAACTTATCCACGCCGAGTAATCATAATTCGATTCCTGTCAAATTCCTGAGGAGACAAAAAAATAATGCAAAGACGCGATTGCAAACTTGCCGTAGCCATACCCGTTTCCATAATCTCTGATATTCCCCATCTTCGAGAAAAAACATTGGAGATCGGATTGATTGGTAGAGCAGCAGCCATATTTCGCGTCAACGAAATCATCATATTTCCAGACAATACAGGCGCTCCTAACCAAAAACGTGATAGAACCCTGATTGCCACCCTTCTATCATACATGGAGACGCCCCAATACCTGAGAAAGAGGCTCTTCAAAATCAAACCTGAACTACGATACGCGGGTATTCTTCCGCCGCTGCGCACGCCTCATCATCCCCTAGAAAAAAGAGCAAGAAAACTCAAAGTTGGAGAATACCGCGAAGGAGCCATAATAGCCGTTACAGAATCCGGGTCCCTTGTGGACATAGGCGTCGAACGTCCAGTCCTAATACCTGACAAGAAGCTGCCTGTAAACAAAAGAGTCACGATTAAAATAACAAAAGGCGGTAAGCGCCCCAAAGTTACTCTGGCTAATCGAGAAGAAACTGAAACTTATTGGGGCTACACTATAATGTCTTCAAAGTTTTCTTTCGGACAGTTAACTAAATCACATGCCTACGATTTGGTGATTGCTACATCTAAGATTGGAACTCCATTAACGCAAATCGTTGATGAATTGGCGATGCGCTGGAAGAAAGCTAGTAGTGTTCTGGTGGCTTTTGGCGCGCCATCTCAGGGACTTCAGGAGATTGTGGCACAAGAAAAGCTTGGTTTGGATGAGGTTGCCGATTTCACTGTTAACACTATCCCAAATCAAGGAACTGAAACCGTTAGAACCGAAGAGGCGTTATACGCTTCTTTAGCAATACTGAACACCCTCGTTAAATGAAAAGGGGGCTCGTTTTTCAAGAAAAGGGATTTGGAACATCTTGACTGCAGCAGTTATGATGTGTTTGTAGTAGAACGCCTTCCTAACTCAAGTAACCAAACAATCCTCCCGCAACTAGGCTGGCTAGCACAATAGCTATTACGACAACCGCGTGAATTTTTCTTCTTGAAGCATCTCTCATTTCACTCGTGGAGACACCCAAACATTTCACCTTTTTAACACTGCTCAAGTTGAGTCAACTTCCAGTTGGCTATAAAAATTTTTTCAGAATTATACCCAAATTTGTCTCTTAATGAATTTTTGTAGAGCATTGGTTTTAAAGTAACACAGTATTCTCGGACATTATCAAACGTTGGATTGTTTTTCAATTTTGAAAAAAATTTAAATATATAGAAAAACGAATGGGGTTATAATTCGACGAATATAAAAGAAGACGAAAAGGTTGAATGTTTATTGAATTGCCCATACTGCGATAACGAAATAGTTTCTGAAGATGCCACTTTTTGTCCCAAATGCGGAAAATCCCTTGCACCTGAAGAGGAGATGCAACAAGAATCCATTGAGGTGCAACAAAAACAACCAGAGTTAGTGCTTGTGGCAGCCATGTTGACAATAATTGCAGCCGTTTTCATCGCTAGTATAGGATACATAGGGGTATACCAATACCAAGTATTACTTGATGCATGGGGTTCCTCTCTGGCTTCAGAGTTTCTTGGATTCCTGATTTTCGGGTTTGTCGATATTATTGGTGCTGCGTTTGCCTTAGTCGGAGGAATGTTTATGCTAAAAAGGAAACGCCTCAAAATTTCATTTTTAGGAGTTGTTTCCTTATTGGTTTCGGTATTCGTCACTTACATAACAATTATTCAATATCAATATGGCTTTACGGACATCCTGCTGTTTTCTGAAGTATCAGTATTCATATTTTCAATCCTGAGCGGAATTGTACTTTTCACATCAAAGACCGAATTCACGTAAGCAAAAATCCAGCTTTTCTTCAATTCATCCATTTTTTTGGAAATACATTCTC
>SOJY01000275.1 GCA_004376385.1 Candidatus Bathyarchaeum sp. | reverse complement strand
GGGAATGTAGACGATGGGACCAATCTTGTGCCCAGAGTGTGAATTAAATCATCTAGCATGGAGCAAAGACCGATTTTTGTATGCGACAATTGCGGATTCAAGGTTGACGTAAACGGTGACCCCTTCGAATATGTAAGGAAGAAAGCCAAAGAAATCGAAGAATGGGAACAAAACAGCCCATGCCACAATTGCGCATTCATCAAGTATTGCAAGCAGGGTGAACAACAAAACAAGAACAGTACCTGGAAAAGAAGAAAACAGCAGTTCTGCATGCCCAAATCAATAGTCTAGAGCCCCAGCAAAAAGGACAGACTTTTTCTCATCCATGAGGCGCCCCTTCAATACTGTTAAATATGGTCTTTGATTCAACCGATACGAAGGGGCCGGTAGTTCAGCCTGGCATGAACGCCGCCTTCGCATGCCTCTGCAGAAAAAGGCGGAAGCCGCGGGTTCAAATCCCGCCCGGTCCACCATCAGTTTATGTTTTAATCTAAAAAATCAGGGACTGTTGTCTTTTGTTCCCCACAGTCGCCATTTGTTACATAATCTAGAGTAGATGATGTAGGCGGGAATGATATTAAGTAAAGCTTGGGTGACATTGAAAATTCCCAGTGGAAACAGAAGACCTACTACATATGCTTCTGTTGCCCAAACATAGAATAGTTGGAGCAAGTAGAAATTAGCTATAGTCATTACGAGAACCCTCGACAGTACCGCGGCAATTGATTTAGTTACGATGCCTTTGCGAATTACAGCAAACGCCACAATTGTTGCTAATTCAGCAACGAGTTTTACTATGCCACCATAAACGTTTCCCCGAAGGAAAATAATTGAACAGCCAATTACAGCCGTGTATACTGCGCCTATTGGACCCGTGAAGAGCAGGCTGAGCATCATGGGCATTCCCGTCAGGTCCCATGAGACAGTTCCTGGCATAAGGGGGAAGGGGATGTCGAAGGGTGGTCCCTTTATTACCTCGGATGCTGCGGCTAGGGCTCCTAGTATGCTTGCTAATGCAAGTTTTTTGCTGTCTAATCTCTGCAACGGTGTTTCACCTTTAGAGAAGATGCTGTACGCTAAATAATATTTATGTTTTTTGCAAAATAAAATGTCTTTTTTGCTAACTTATGTTAGCGGGGTCAGAGCATCTTTTCGCCAATTCGAATAAACTCTTTGACAAGTTCCGCGTTTTTCAGGTATATCACTCGCGAACGCCCCACCTCGTAAACACCAACCAACCCGCTTTTCTCCAGTACTTTGACGTGTCGATAAACCGCAGCGTAGTCCTTCTTCAGCACCTGAGCTACCGCCTTTATGTGCAAGGGTCTCTCAGTTTCGCTAACAAGCTCAACAATCTTCAACCTTGTAGGACTGCCTAACGCACTGAATATATCAGAAACTCGGCGTAATCTCTGTTCGTCAGTCAATATCTAAACCACCTTTATTGTATATGCATCTAATTTATGACATTTTCGCTAAATATCGTAACTTGAGCCACCACAAAAAACGAGAAAAACAGAAACAACCAAGACAACTACCCGCTTATGGACTACCCACCAATGTCATCAATCCTTGTTATAGATTGCCCAGAATCAACAGAACAGTCAACTGCAAACTTCACTTTACCAGCAGAAGCAATATACGGAATTTTTGTAGTGATAACTGTCCTCATAGCAGCTGTAGCTATATTGAAACTGAGGAAACACTAAAACGCTCGTGTCCTCTCTGACATTCATGCCGAATCATTCTTGGAAATGTCTAACAGTGATAACATAAGACTTGTTTGACGCGTACATTTCCGTTTGTCCGTTACTATTGTTAAACCAACAAGTCATACCTTTTTTGTCTCAGCTTTTCAAATGGAACATTATATATCGTCCATTTTTCATAGTTATGGTCATGAACGCTTGTGTTCTATACTTTTCACAAACAGGTAACACTCGAAAATTTGCAGAAACAATATCCGATTCCTTAAAGATCCCAGCAGTTTTTGACCTGACTACCACTGAACCCTCAGTTGTTAACGATTATGACGTGATAGTTCTTGGAACACCAGTTCATGGTTTTAATCCCTCAAAAGAATCATTGTCGTTCGTAAAGCCTACCTGAAGGTGATGGCAAACGGGCAATTCTGTTCTGCACTTACCGCCTATGGAAGGGAAGAACCTTCGGCAAATTGAAGAAAGAACTGAAAAAGAAAGGTTACGACAATATTCTGTGTGTCTCAACGAAAGGACGCGAATTCACTGAAGAGGGCTTCTCAGACCCTATATGCAAGATAACAGAGGCATTGAAAGAATAGGCTGACACTTATTTGCGGGCAACAAAGTTATTTTTTGTTAGACATTTTTTCGGTGTCAACTAGGGATTCTTTTAGGTAGTCTTCCAGAGTCTCGCCCGGGATTACCTCGATGCTGTAGTCGTTTGGGTCTATCGAATGCTTGTAGTTTTTGGCTGGAACAATGACTTTCTTGAAGCCCCACATCTCAGCGGCTTTAATCTTCTCATGCAATCCGCCAACAGCAGTAACTGGAACCACATCATCTACACTGACATTAATTTCCCCAGTCACAGCAACATCTTGCCGGATCGGCTTTCCCTCTAGCAGCGAACAGAGTAGAATTGTCATGGTGACGCCTGCGCTTGGTCCATCCACGCTGTAGGCTTGAGCAAAATCTATGTGGGTGAAGAATTCTTGGGCGATGTCGACGCCGTACTTCTGCAAGATAACGCTTCTTACTTTGGCTACGCTGTCCGTGATGAACTGTTCCTGCCCTTCCTTTGCTATGCCCGTGACTTTGTAGTATCCTTTCAGCCTATTGTCGTACCTTTTGTCTCGTTTTTCTAGGAAGCCTTTGACTGTGAGGACGTTGCCGGTCATCTCTCCACTATAGCTGTCTTTGACTACGGCGACCCCGTAAATCTGTCCCAGCTTCGCCCCTTCTGGGCTGATCTCCAGAAGCTCTCCTCTTTCGCTCATCTGATGCTCAAGAATCTGTTTCTGGATTGTTTTACAGTGCTT
>SOJY01000010.1 GCA_004376385.1 Candidatus Bathyarchaeum sp. | reverse complement strand
ATGCGAAGATTGGGGGTTGCTATTACGCGGCTCGTTTGGCTGTGGGCGAGTTGTTGGCGAAGGAGAGGCGTCAAGCGGCAGTAATTGTACTTAGAGAGGCACATCCGGGTTATATCATGCCCGTAGGCGTCTGGCAAGTGAGAGAAAATGTTAGAAATGCTATGAGGCAGAAGCCTTTCAAGTGCAATACGTTGGATGAAGCACTCGCTAGGGTTGCCAGCCAGTTCCAGATTCCAATGAACCTGTGGATTGGGAGGAGCAGACTCCTGCAAGACGCGCTTTTTCAGAGAAAGATCACGCAGTATTTTAAGTAGGATTGGAGATTCCGCGCTTTTGTCGTGGTTTAAGATGGCTTTTGTGGGTAAGAGCTTTCACTTTTTGCTGATTAGCAAATTAACTAAACTAAAAAAGACAGATACCCCTACTACAACCTCACAAGACCACACACGGCATTGAAGGACAAGACACCAGCAGAAGCATGTGGAATAACTGTTGAAGGCAAGAACAAGTGGAAGACTTTAATCCAAAACGCAAGCAAGAAATAGTCAAAGTTCTTCTTTTGTTCTCGATAATGCCAAAGCGATTCATCTCTATAAGAAGATGGGGTTTAGAGACTTCGGACGGACAATACACTTCAAGAAGATAATTGATTGACTATCTTTTCGAGGTAGAGCGCGGAAAATCTTATACAGAAAGGACACGGTGATAATGTGTTCAGTGAAAGCATGTCTGTTAGAGAGAACGTGTCAAAACAGGAGACCTTGATAGGTAGAAGGGTTTACCTGAGACCTTTTGAAAGGGATGATTTGCCCTACATTCAGAAGTGGTCCAATGACGCTGAACTCAGAAGACTGATAGGTGAAGTTGCACCGATGAGTCGAGCCGAAACTGAGAAATGGTACAAGGCAATGCTTGCTGACAGGGACCGGATGTGGTTTGTGATTGTCCTCAAAAGAGGTGACCGGGTAATAGGGGAGGCTGGATTTTTGAGAATGTTTAGACCTTGGCGAAATACAGACATGACTATCATAATCGGCGAGAAGGACGCTTGGGGAAAAGGATACGGAACTGAGACAGGTCACTTGCTCCTTGACCATGCCTTTAGACGATTGGGCTTTCATAAGATTTCGGTAGGGGCGGTCGGTTTCAACAAGAGAGCGCTGAAATTTTGGGAGAGTCTTGGTTTCAAGAAGGAAGGCGTTGAGAGAGATGAATATTACTACGACAACGAATACAGCGACGGCGTCATGATGAGTATTCTGGAAGACGAATATAGAGAATTGTACAAAGCTCACTAACCAAATCCAGTAGCGCGCGCTACTGATTTTTGACTCTGTCACCCGACGGTTAACAGGTTCATCCATCACCCTAAGACTTAACAGAACCTTCTTGTCAAGTCGAATCCCTTAGACGCAATCAGACAACCTAAGTCATCAACCAATTTTTGACAAGGACTTTTCTATATGTGATGTGCCGATGGTTAACATGGTTAGGGATGTGACGGAGAGTTAACAGAACCCTTTTCCAGAAAATTTATAAGATTGTGTACTGGAACGCTGGGACTTCGCCGCAAGATATATTCATTTTTATTGGGTGTTATGGTCCTAGCTGTCCTGTTGTTGTTTGGGTTAGCACTGTTTTCAGTCCAGTGTCCACCAGCGTTTCCCCAGCTTTCCGTATCTCAGTCACAGATGGGCTCTCCATACCAAGTCGACATGCATGCATAAGATTTGCAGTCTTGGTCCTTGCATCTAATTTTAAATAATTAGGATGGCATTAAGAAACAATGACTATCTATCCTCGATACCAAAGCTTACAAAGACAGCTGGATCGTGAAGTAAAGAAGGAGAACAAAAAATGAAACCAGCCTTACTCGTAATAGACATACAGAATGAGTTCTTCAACCTCAATCAAGCGTGCTCAGACTCCCTGAAGTCAGCCATTGAATACATAAATGCAGCAATAGACCTTTTCAGAGAAAAGAATCTTCCCGTCGTCGTCATACAACATAAGAGTGAGGAGCGAGGTCTTGTGCCAGGTAAATCAGGTTTTGATGTGCCTGAAAGTGTTAAGCTTGTGCCTAAAGACATACGTATAGTGAAGACCTATAGCAACTCTTTCACGAAGACAGGGCTTGCAGAAAAATTAAGAGAACTTCGGGTTGACACAGTTATTGTTACAGGGTTTTGTGCAGAGTATTGCGTTTTATCTACATACAGGGGTGCCCAAGACTTTGACTTTACACCTATAATATTGAGGGGTTCCCTTGCGTCTGATAATGCGGAGCACATTAGGTTCGTGGAAGAGATTTCCGAGATAATATCTTGTGGCGCTTTGAAAATATTGCTCTGATTCCATTTTTCTATTTATGCATGTATTTTTTCTGAATTTCTATCAACTTCTTCTCATACTCTTCCTTTGAAATAAGACCGCCAGCGTATTCTAGCCTCAAAATCTCTAAGACCTCCCTTTCACCAGCTGGTTTTCTTTTCTTCCAGTTTATCTCTATGAATTGAGTGTTATGTCTTGCTTGGATAAATCCAGACTTCTCAAGTTCCACCCTCGCTTTAGGATAGATATAACCTCTCCAAACCCCTTCAAAACGGACCCATTCAAGTTTGCCCTTCAATTCATCTACAAGTTCTTTTGCACATTCGCTGCAGAAACTTCCAAATTTACGCCTTTCATCTTGCTTGTTGATTTCGTAAAAGGTGTAGAGGGCTCTAACTTCTTTGCGGCACCGTTCACACGTTTTGCAGTTCTCCAACCTCTTAACCTCCAAACGCTACTGCCGCTCTCCATTCCTTCTTAGCATGCATGCGTACTAGAATTTTGTTCTAGAAGTTTTCTCTATAAGAACTCCTCAAGTTTCTTAGTTTTGAACCGAGTTAAAATCTTCGCACACTTTCTCGGGTCTAGAAGCTTAGAATCCAGCTTCAACGTTTCCAACAACCTTTGAACACCCTTTCCCAAGTGAGGAGCCACCAAAACACCTCTCACCTCACGATTCACCTTGCTCTTAA
>SOJY01000097.1 GCA_004376385.1 Candidatus Bathyarchaeum sp. | reverse complement strand
CACTGCCATTGTCTTCTTCGCGCCGACTACATCCTCCAGCGTGTTTCCAAACACAAAAAGGAAAAACATGTTACCAATCAAGTGGGCAAGGTCGCCATGGACAAACAATGCTGTAGCCGGGGTCCAAACCTTTCCTTCGAAAAAGTTGTCCCCGCTGAACATTAAAAATTGTTCAACGATGTTTTGATCTTCAACGGTCCAAGCGAAGACGCTGACTAGGATACATAGAAGTACCAGCAGATAATTCTTCTTCATTGTTGTTACCGTCGTAGAACGTTGATGTTTGACGCCATTTCATAACTTGATACTAATAAGAATTTGCATAGACTATATATTTCACAGTTCTTTGGCATTTAACATTCACTCCATGCAGCGAAACAACTCCAATTCTAGTAATAGTAAACTACGTTTCTCTACTTGTTTGCATGCATGCAAAGCTTATCTCGTGCATGGACAAAATCAAATGCACGCGCGCGGTGAATTGCACTTCAGATAGTGAGATAATTTTAAATGGCATGCATGCATGCAAATTAATAGCTGGTAAAAAGAATTTGTGGTCATCTACCCTTATTATTATGGTTGCCTCATTTATTTCGAATTTGATCATTTTAACATTCTATTTTTCGAGCATCATTTCGATCAAAGGTTCTTTACATAAGTATGGTTTTATCATATCCTTTCTTGGTACAAGTGCTGGCGCAATGTTCTCTATTTTTATTCCGTTGTTTCCAGCAGAGTCGATCCCTTGGTTGGACGTAAGCCACGGCCTCGTTTTTGTTATTTGGCTTCTCTTGATCAAGCACTATACTGGAATGAGCTGGCTGAATTCATTTGCCGCTGCGTTTATTGGGACACTCTTTTACGGAATTGTTTCAATGTTTGTTTCAGCGCTTGTTTTAGGTTATTTAAAGATATTTGCCAACAGTCTTTAGAAGAGTTGTTCTGGAGATGTCTAACGTATAACACTTAAAGAAAACATATCAAGATCTTATGTTCCTTCCAACATTCCGCTAGTTTCCTTTAGAGTGTGAGAGGTCATCGTCGTTGAGTAGCCATGTTCCCTCACTCAGTTTTCTGCGTTGCGTTTCACAACCCTGCTTACGGAATTGGATTTCAGTTTCATTAGACTCGGGGTAACCGTGAATTCATAATGATCTAGAATTTTGCAGCTATGATCCACCAGCTTTTCGCAAGACTTAGAGTGACCTAGTGGGGGTGACCTCTCGGTTTTTCGGAAATTTTTTCTGATCGGGCGTATTAAAAACATCGTTTTGGAACTTGATTCAGAAAAAGAACCGCGCACACTGTTGGTATTGTCATATATGGAGGTTTGGAGCTTTGTGTATGTGCATCCGGAAGCCTCTTTCGAGTTCAAGAAAATGTATAGAGCAAAAATTCATATGGATCATTTACATCAAGAGGAATTAGCTCATTTCGTGCATGTGACAAAATCAAATGCACGCGCGCGGTGAATTGCACTTCAGATAGTGAGATAATTTTAAATGGTCTCTATCCTCTGTTTTGATCAGAGGCTTTGTAATAGATGAATTTGCTGAATGCAAAGAACTGGAGCTCAGTTTACAGTATGAAGCTCCGTAAAGCCGTTGAAAATAAGATGTTTCCACACTTTCTAGCTGCGTCTCAATGGACCTTGCTGATCACAAGCCTAGCTTTCAACCTAAATTTCTCCGTTGCCGTGACTGGAGCAGTGGCAAACGGCGGACTAAAGATAATCATGCTTTTCCATATTTGGATGCTTTTTTCTGCAGCTGTTTTGTGCCTGATATTTTACAGAATAAGAAAAGAAGGAATTGCAGAGAGATGTATTATCGGCCTATCAGTGATAACCATCTTGTTTTCATTTGTAAATGTTTCTCTCCGTTTCGTCAACGATTTCGTTTTATTAATGAAAACCACAGAAATAGTTGCATGGAGTTTATACAACAGCATGTTTTCCGTGAGTATTTACAAGATCTCAATTGTGTTTCTATTACCCGTTCTGAGAAGATTTGTGCGCACGCGAGAGAAAGAAACACCTCGTGATGATGAGAAACTATGGGCATAGGGTTAAAAACGCGAAAGTCATCATTGATAACGATTCTTCTAGTTCTACTTGTTTCGCTATTTCTTCTTTCGGTACTTTCTAACATCTTAACAGGATACCCTGAACGCCCACATCAACGTGAGTCTCAGAAAGAACCGACAGGAACGGGTACGAAGGAAGAACCTGCCGTTCTCTTGTTTAAGGTTTCGCCAGTTATACCTCAACTGTATTGTAGAGTTTCAACTGCTGATTATTACACGGGGCTAGTTTGGCTTAGGACAACAGATGAGAAGGTTATAGAGGAGTTTCCTCAGGTTCAAGATGCTAATACAAGTAGAGTTTTCACCATAGAAATCAACACAAGTCAGCGAGAAACTCTTCTACCCATACCTTCGTCCGATTCAGCCTTGGCGAACCTATCTTTGACACAAAATGAGGGTTTAGAGTTCTATGTGGATACTATTGGGAACGTCTATAAGGTCATAACGTATGGGCAAGCGAAAGAAGCACAGTTGGTTTATAACGTTACATGGCGTGATGTTGAGGTAGATGACAAACTCATTTTACTTGATAACATTCCAGAAGAATTACTAAACAAATATTTGCAATTGCCAGATATATCGGCTGAAGTTTGGAAACTAGCCAAAGATCTGGAGGACCCATCTTACAGTATCCTTGACCAAATCCTTGCTGACGTTCAGTATCTAAGAACCAGTTTTGTTTATGATGTTGAAGCCCGTGCAAGAGCGGATACAGGTATGCACATCCCACAAGGTTCCAATGTCTTTTCTTACATACAACGAAGAAAAGGTATTTGTATAGACGCTGCAACTGCGCTTGCCATCATCTTGAGAATTCAAAAAATACCAGCGAGAATAAGTATTGGATACAAACCTGGAAAAATTGAAAGAGGCAAGCTCCTATACTATACAACTGGAGGACATGCCGTAACAGAAGTTTATCTTTCACCTTACGGATGGATTCAGTTTGACGCGACACCACCACTCGAAGAAAATCCTCTTGTAAACGTGTTGCCCTTCAAAAAAGTATGTTCTCCTGGAAGCCGACTTTTCTATCAACTTTCGATCACAAATAGACGTGATTCAGCGGATGACTTCAAGCTGTTTGTGGATAGTAGGCAAAAATGGAATGTTGCGGCTGCTCCAAAAGAATTAAGTATCGGATCTTTTCAAACTGCTGATGCTTTACTAGAGGTTATTATACCCGAGGATGCAGATCTTGGCGAAAAAGATGTTGTGACCATAACCGTGGCTTCTCTGGGCTACCCAGAGATTGCATTTTCCATCTTAGCTATTGTACAAGCTGAGAATATTTCTCATATCTCCACAACAACAACGCTTGGAAACATAGATGAAGCTGTCATTCGTGGATACACCTTACGGGTAAACGGAACAATTCTTACAGCCAACGACGAAAAAGTCGATAACATGACCGTTTTTATCTTCCTAACAAAGAGCAAAGAAACTGAAGGCGTAATTGTTGGCAAAGGATATTCTAAACAAGGGGATTTTCAGATTGAAAGCGTGATACCATATCTTATGGAAATCGGAAACTACAAAGTGATTCCTATTTCTTTGGGAACAACACAATACGCCCCGTCTAGTAGTGCGTCCATCATAAGAGTACGTGCAACAACAAGAATAGAACTTGGCTCTGAAGAACAATTCCTGTTAGGGTATGGAGCAATCCATGGCCACCTATTATGGGACAATGGAACGGGCTTCGCAAAAGCATCCATTTCACTCAATATAACTTCGCTGGCTACGCCATTAGAGTCTTGGCAATTGCAGAACCTAACATTTAAGGACGGAACCTTTAGAATAGAGACCGCATTTGAGGACCCAGGAGTATATGAAGTAGAGGCAATATTTTCCGGAAATGAATATGTTTTGGGAAGTAACGCGACACGTGTCGTAGAATTGAAACGTGGGCTACCTACAATCCAGATTTTCGGTGGGAACATTGCTGTAAGAGGCGAAGTTTTCAACATTACCGTAACAATTCAATATCAAGACATAAGAGTTTGGGGAGAACCTGCAACCGTGACCTTCGATAACCAATTGTTGGCGACCATTGAAACGAGAGATAACGGTTCCTGCACATGGTCTTTTCTTGTGGATTCCGAAGAAACACTTGGACCACATATTTTTATTGTGGCTCTCAAAAAAGGCAGTGTATCCGCAGTTCACAAGGTTGCAGTAAAATCAAAGACCAGATTAACTACAAAAACTTCTAATATTGCAGGAGGAATGTTTCTTTTATTCTCAACATCCATTTCTGATGATCACGATCTGCCTATCCAAAGGGCAGAAATTGTTGTGGATGATTACGGCTTGTCGTGGAAAACTGATAAGAATGGAAACTTAACATTCCTTCTGGACACTATTGAGCTTTGGCCAGCAAACTTATTGCTAACCGCAAGATTTGAAGGCTCGGAGTCATATCTACCGGTCACGACCGAGAAAGAGGTTGTTCTTGAACCGATAATCAGCCTTCCGTTTTTTATACCTTTAGTTTCCCCAATTTTGTTCGTTATGGTTTTTGTATACGCCAAGCATATTGTAAGAAGGTCGCAAGCATTTCGTCAGACTAGTGATATGGAAGTTGTAAAAGAGAGAGTAATGGTCGAGGAAGAACCTATATATAAGCCACAAAAGATGCAGCCGCTTAAAATTGTTTTTCCTGACATAGGGCCCGAGTTTCCTAATGTTTGGGGCATCAGGGCCAAGTTACACATAGAAATCGTACTTGATAAGAGTGTTTTGGAGAAAATACAGAAGAGAGATGTTGAAGTTTTGATTGACGAAGAAACAGTTGCTTCAGTTAGACTTTCTCAGCAAGGCCGCGCTGAACTTTCTCACATGTTCATTAAGAATGGTGAACATCAGATGCGGGTGATTCTACCGAGAACACCAGGGCGTCGACCTTGGAATGCAGAGATCAAACTTCGCGTTGTTGACTACGGAGAGGAAATCATCAGGCTTTACAACGAATCCTTGGTAAAGTTGACTAGTTACGGTATCCATCCACGAAAAGAAATGACGGCGCGAGAAATAGAGAGTCTCATTTTGAAGACGAGTGATTTTAGTCCGGAAGCTCTTCGCAAGGTGACAATCTGCTTTGAAAAAGCTGAGTATAGCAATCATTTGGCAACCAGAAAAGACTACGAAACTATGTATCTATCTCTGAAGGGTTTGAATATTGGTGTTGAGTAGGAAGAGTAAGGTTGTCGCTTTGATATTCTCAGTTGTTTTACTCACGATTCTTAAATACGTAAGTGACCACGGGGCTGAGATTCTCTCTCAAGCCCTGCTTCTAGTCGCCAATACGTTTCTATTGATTACAGGCGGGTTGATTACGCTTATCTGTTTCTCTCTACTGGGAACATTCTCGAGTGTAAGAAACCCTGCAACTTTCCATTTGTTAAGACGGATTTCACAAGACCCATCAATAAATTTCCTTGCAGGCTTTCTCGTTACAGGCTACTTAATTCTTGTTAGGCCGAGTTTAACCTCCAATGTGCCTTTTCTTCCATTTATTGAATGGTTTGTAATAGCACTAACAGTTTATGTTATGTATACGGTGACAGTACTCTCCACAAAGGAATTCTACGTCAGTTCTGAAGGTCCTAGTTGGAGAAAGCACATCCAAGAGGTCAGGCGAGAGACTGGACGTGATTTGATACGGATAACCTCTGTTATGGAGCAGTTCGTTGATGATGGCGTGAAAGATCCATTGTTAGTTTACCTGACGTCACACCTACAAAGGTTAGGGGAAACCGAAGAGGACATCCTCAAGACTTTAAGCCCCCTGATAGGTTCTCGGAAAAACGTGCCAAGACACAAACTGCATTTCTTGGCTTTTCCTTGGACAAGAAGAAACCGCGCTGTGAGAAACAAAGAAGTTAGAGAGAATATGCTAAATACCCTAATCAAGAAAATTGATGAGGTGCGATCAGAATGAATTTGGAGAAAGCAAGAGCTGCCTGTGATACTATTGCACAACAAATACGTAGTCTGTACGTCGGAGATGAGCTACTAATCAAAAAGATACTAGCCGCAGCATTAGCCAATGGGCATGTCTTATTTGAAGACAATCCTGGCCTAGGCAAGACATTGTTAGCCAAAACGTTAGCCTTTTCAATTGACTGCAAATTTTCTCGAGTTCAATGTACTCCTGACCTTTTGCCAGCAGATATTCTTGGAACTAAGATCTGGAAGGCAAGAAATGGATCTTTCGAGTTGCTTAAAGGTCCAGTTTTCACTAATATCTTGCTAGTAGATGAAATAAATAGGTCGCCACCTAAGACGCAATCTGCTGTTTTGGAGGTCATGGAAGAGCGACAAGTCACGATTGAAGGAGAAACCTACCGGTGCGAAGAACCGTTCTTCGTTTTAGCAACACAGAATCCAATAGAGTATGAGGGCACATACCCTCTACCTGAAGCCCAAATAGACCGTTTCATGATGAAACTTTCTACGGGATATCCGAGGACTTTAGATGAAGAGAAGCTCATTGTTAGAAGACGCATAGGATGGAAAAAGGACGACCCAACAAGGGATTTAAAGCCGGTCATATCTGCAGAAGACTTCAACGCTCTACAAAGAATGGTAGAAAATGACATTTACATAGATGATAATGTTATCAAATACATAGCAGAAATTGTCAGAAAGACAAGGGAACCCCCGCAAGTAGAAGTGGGATCGAGCCCGAGGGGAAGCCTTGCGTTGCTTAAGGGTTCTAGAGCAATGGCCCTTGTAAGAGGAAGAGACTTCGTGACACCTGATGACATCAAAACTCTCGCTGTTGATGCTCTTGCCCACAGACTGATACTTGGGGTAGAAGATGTAATGAGACGAGTAGACGAACGGACAATAGTGAAGAATATCCTTGACACAGTAAGCGTTCCAAAGGAATACCACACAAGGTGATCTTCCTTGACCTTGATGGCAAAAGAAACCAGCATGCTCTTGACAGGGTTCACCATAATCTTCTTCTGCGGTTTCCTTCTTGCCAACTCCATATTGATTTGTGCTTCATTTATTCCACTTTTCATATTCTTTATGGGAGTTTTCATTAGCCCTCCAAAAGTGCAAATCAAGAAAATTGGTCTTCCAAGTTCTGCGAGGCTTGGCGAAGTTATAGAGGTGAAAATAGCGGGCAAGATAACTGGCGGTCCTGGCGCAGTTGTCATCTGCGATGAGGTCCCAGAGCCTTTTCAACTTGTTGAAGGTAGCAACTATAAGGTAGTCTCTAAAGAATTCAAAAAAAAAGCGTTTAGCTTTTCCTACAAGATCAAGTGCACCAAATGTGGCAACTACAGACTTGGGACAGGCTGGGAAACCAGACATATTCTTGGATTGTCTTTGACTCAAATCTCAATTGATGAGACTGCACGGTTAAGTGTGTTCCCTATACTGCCTAAAATAAGAAAAATCAAGTCACCTGTACGCACGACCCGAAGAATACACCCCAGTAGAGGTATCGCCAAGATCGGTCCGTTGAGCACTGACTTTAAGGAAATTCGTAACTATTCCTATGGTGACCCTTACAAGATTATTAACTGGAAAGCCTCAGCTAGGGCCGCAGGCTGGGGAAAGCTATATCCAATGGTTAATGAATATGAACGAGAAGGAAAGCTACCAATCTGGCTATTTTTGGATGCAAATCCTGCCCTAAGGATTGGTACTTCAATTGAAAATGCTTTAGAATATGGTATAATGACCGCATACAGCATCTCTTATTATTTTCTGAGCAAAGGCTACAACCTAGGTATGTATATCTATAATCATCGAGGGGAAACTTTTCATTTTGATACAGGAAAAAAGCAGTTTATTAAAATTGCTGACGGTCTTCTCAAACTAACCCCTCGAAAAGTTGGATTACAGGTTTCTTGGGATGAGGGATTTTCAAAAGCCGTAGAGCGGAATCGGAGGTGCGTGATCACCCAATCGCCAGTGATAGTAGTCATTACTCATCTTACCCTGAGCAACTGTAGCAATCTCCTAGATGGATTGAGGAAAATTTTGGTTTATAAAAGAAGGAGAAGACGACCTGACATTTTGATAATCAACATTCTGCCTTACGATGTTATTCCAAAAGTTAATAATTGGGAGATATTTGCAGCTAAGATGCTTGATGTAACCAGCAGAAGCTTCTCCAACCGGCTACGAAATTTAGGATTGACCGTGTTAGATTGGAACCCAAGAAATGAGAGTATAGAAACCACTCTGTTAAGTACAATACGCTTAAGGTGAACTAACTTTGGAATTGAAAAAGAGAACACCAATGTTGTTGCAACTCACTGTTATTGTGTTAATGAGTGTAGCCGCCTCTTATGCCTTCCAGTACACTGAGACAACATATCAAATAAATGAACTATGCTTCTACCGCTACGTAGCATACACCATTACCGTTTTTCTTGGCTACATCTGCTTCTCCCACTACAAAAAATACGTTGGTCTCGCCTTCTCTTTCGCGCTTTCAGCAGTGGCGCTCTCCCCCATAGGTCAGAAAGCTATAGAGTTATTTCCATCGGTAGTTCCCTTTTTAGCTGTGTTGATGGGAGTCACCACGGTTTTGGTTATCCCAAATTCTCGTGGGAGGGGATTTCTTGAATTTCTTGTTGTACTAATTCTGCCCGCTGTTTTGGCAGTGTCACGGATAGGAGGTTCGTTTTATCTACTTGCTACCACTCAATCAATTGGCTATTACGAGCTTTCAGCCATAACCGTAATCATTGTTGGAGGATACTTTTACCTTAGATACGCGGCCTTGGCAAATCTAAGTGGCCTTCAACTTTCGTCTAGTGGAGGAAACAAAAATGATGTAGCCGAGGTTAGCAAGCGGTGTAACGTCATAACTATTCTCGTTATAACTGGCGCTTCTGGGATAGCCGCGTTTCTAATGGTCACAGCACCAATCGTTGCAGATGCTCTTCGAACTGCAGCTGTTACGCTACCACTTTACGTCCTCGCCTTAGCATTAGGTGCTGGAATAGCTATAACAATAGTTTTCTACGTTTTCCAACTCTCTCAAAAAGAAAACACGCAAGTGCTTCACACGAAGTAGACGCCAGCATATATTAGATGCACGCACATTTTCCGTATGCAACCTGCGCTTAGTCGTGGAAACAGCCACGTTAATCATGCATGACTCTTTTTGGAAGCTTTTTCCGTTAACATCAGCATTACATCCTCCGTAAAAGCCACAAAAACAATGTACATAACGCTCCATGTATGCCACTTCTGTACTGTATGGATGCATCCGTCCAGCACGCGCAAGTTCAAGGACTCTTTGTATAACTAGTCTATGTGAACAATCAATCCGTCGTATTCAATAAACTCTACAGGCTCTCCAAAGAAGTTTCTTACGTTTGTGAAATAGCATGGTAGCCCTCGGGCAGCCAAGATATTAGGTCCATCCATAAGATGGAAGTGCAGGTGCGGTCCAGTCGAATGTCCAGAGTTGCCAACTTTTCCGAGTATTTGCCCTTGCTTCACCTTATCTCCTTTTTTTACTTGGAGACCCGGACTCATGTGACCATAGAATGAAAATTCGCCACCATGGTGTTCTAACACTACAAAGTTTCCATTAGCTAAAGACAAAAGCCCTTGTTCTTGAAGGAGTCTGATCCTTCGTTCTTTGGGTAGGAGTGCGCCAGCACTCGGATTCTCAGGTGAACCGTCCAGACAATCAACAACTTCGCCATCGGCAATAGCCATGATATTCTGTCCGTAACACGGATATTCCTTATTTGGCTTCTCCTGATTCTGAACAAACTGCATGTTACCATCCAACTGAACAAGGTCAAATCCAAATTCCTGTGAGTGATGTGTCCTGTGGTCATAAGGATCATTCCAATTGCCTAATACCATCCAGATCCCCTTCAAGGGGAATATGTATTGATTCTTTCTTTCATATTGAGTGACAGGAATACGGATGGTCGCGTTCTTTTGTTCATTTTCTTTAATGTAGACAACTGTGAAGACCAGTTCGTCGATTGGTTCAGCTGTAGGGATTCGGAAGTGTTCATGCAGAAAACCTGTCTCCTGATTTGGCTCCAGAGTATTGGTGGATACTTGATCTTTGTCCCAGAACTTTTCAGTTCCCATCAACAATAATAGATTTCCTTTTCGAAGAGTTTCTTTGATGCCACGACGTCCTGTCATCAGTCTCTCCTTCAGTTCTAATAGCGCCAAGGATCGTTTCTTTACTATTTCTTCAGAATAGGAGACCTTCTTTTGGCTCTTGCCTTTTGACCTGAGATCAAAACAGTATTTTATGACATGGACGGGTTTTTTTGTTGTATTTTTTACCCGTATAGCTCTCAGCAAGAAGTCAGATTCAACTTTCTCCTGCCCTTCAATTTCACGCACAACACTAATTAGGAATTGAGGGGGGTGAAAATTCACTTCCATTTCTATCACGGACTATCAGAACATTTACGATTTATTAGCATTTATCCCTTTCATGCATGTGCACACAACCCATGCATACATTTGGGGAAATCCACGGAATTCCGAACTTGAAGGATTTTCCATGTTAAAAGCTACAAATTAATGTTGCTTTTCATGCATGCGTCACGCAGTATAGATTGCAGTAGCCATAACACTAATGGCAGTCGTCGCAACAAGCCTCTGGTGGTTCAAAATAAGAAAACCTCCAAGATGACAAAGTCTTTCAATGTGCTGAAACTTCTCTTTCGTTTGTTGTGTATGTTATTGGCTAGAAGGAAGGATGGAAAATAAACGATTTGCGGGCGATTTACATCGATTCTCTAAGGAGTTCCAAAATGTCTGTCACAACAATTCTGTCTTCCGCATCCAACACTTTCACGGCGTCCTCTAAAGTTGTTATACAGAACGGACAGGCTGTGG
>SOJY01000270.1 GCA_004376385.1 Candidatus Bathyarchaeum sp. | reverse complement strand
TCGTAGACTACATCGTAGTGAGAAGATGCTGCGAAGTTTGTTCTACGAACCCTTCCACCACTTTGTTCCAAATGACGATAATCGCGCTTCGGAAGGTCAAGGTCTCCGTGATAAGTTTATGAATGATAAGGAGATGAAGTTAGATCGTCAATCATATTTTAGACCCTGCAGTGTTTTAGAAATGATGATTGCATTGTCAGAACGGATGGCGTTTCAACTTTTTAATCCCATGAATGAAGCGGAGCCAGATCGTGTTGGCTGTTTCTGGGAAATAGTTGATAACTTAAAGTTAAAGCCGAATCAATCTAATGCTGCCATTATTTACAAATTGAATAAACGTGAATATATGGAAAGCGGATTGGGCGGTATGTTCCCGCTAGAAAATTTTAGGGAAGATCAAAGAGCCGTCGAAATTTGGTATCAAATGATGGCGTATCTTAACGAAAACTACTAGGAGAAAAGCTAATGACAGTAACAAATAGTGTATCCCCCTCCCGAAGATATCGAGTAAGCATGATGGCTGAAGATGAGACACAAGTTCAAGAAACAGTTACTCTTCCAGCAAATCTGCCCAATAATGCAGCAACTGTGGAACTCTGGTATCATGCGTATATTCCGAAAGGCCACCTGATAGTTGATATCGAACCTGCAGAAACCGTCAAAGAACCGCCAATACCGGAAGCAGAAGAAGAGGATAGTGCTGAGACCAAAGAACAATCAGCTAAGTACAGAGGTTTCGGCGATTCTTTGGAATATGTTGGCGAAGATGAACCGACAAATGAGGAATCCGAGGAGGATGACAATGGTGGCACTTTCATTGCAGGCGTCGAAAATTCCCCAAAAGGGGAATACTAAAACGGAAAAAACGCATGAACCCGCTAGAGATTTTAATCGTATTCGCAACGACTTTCGTAATTACTTACGCGATGTTATCCTGCACATACAGCAGTGGTTGGGAGTTACTCGATGAATGACCAAACCCGGTTAGATCGAATCATAGCTTCAATAAAAGCCATGATCAAAAAACTAATCAGAAAAATCAAAGGAGAAAAACAAGAAAAAAAAATATCCCCCAAAGATCTTCTTGGCCTGCAAAAACAGTTTGAGAAAGCCTTGGGTGCAATAAAAGGCTTAGGTAAAGCGTTCAAACGCCAAAAAGTTCCTAGAAAAATAAAGTCTGCAACCAAAAACCATAACAAAAAACGTAACAAAGTTCGTGCAAAGATGGCTGTAGAATCAAACCGAATTAATCGAATACGCGTAAAAAGGTGGAAACACTAACATTTGTGACACTTATCTGACAAATGTGACACTCTTGTAAAAAAGGTGTCTGTGGCTAGATACCACAAAAACAGCGCTTTAAGCGATTTTTAGGTGTTTTGTGACGCTTGTGACACACTTATACCCTATAAACTTTTAAAAAGATATAATATATAGAAAGTTTATGTAAAAAGAAAGAAAGTCTGTCACAAGCGTCTGTTGGTAAGAATCGCAATTGAAAGGAGTTTAAATGGACTTTTATCAAATAAGAGAGCGCACTACTAGAGACGGCGTTATCGAATTGGTTCCAGATTTTAAAGTCATGAGATCCAACGACCTTATGGTTCGTGGAAAAGGTTTCTATTCCATATGGGATGTTGAGAAAGGTTTGTGGTCTACAGATGAATACGATGTGCAAAGGCTTATCGACAATGATCTGTTAGAGCAAAGAAACAAACTAGCGAAAAAAGGTGAACGAATAATCCGTGTAAAGTTTATGTCTGACTTCTCCACAAATGCGTGGAAGAATTTTAGGACATACATGAATAATATATCTGACAACGCAAAACAACTTGACAAACATCTTACCTTCCAAAACACTAAAGTTAAAAAACGGGATTATGTCAGTAGACGACTTCCCTACATATTAGAAAAAGGGAAGACTGAGGCATATGACAAGTTGATGCATACGTTGTTTGATCCGGATGAGTTGGAAAAACTTGAGTGGGCACTTGGGGCGATTGTTGCGGGTGAAGCTAAGGATATTCAGAAGTTTATTGTATTGTACGGTGAAGGTGGAACTGGTAAGTCTACTTTCTTAAACTTGGTACAAAAAATGTTTCCTGGATATTACACTACATTCGAAGCGAAAGCCCTGGTGTCTGCATCGAACACTTTTTCTACTGAAGTATTTCGGAACAACCCACTAATAGCAATACAGCACGACGGCGATCTATCTAATATCAAAGATAATTCGAAATTGAGCAGTCTTATTTCTCACGAAGAAATGACTATGAATGAAAAGTATAAACCGAGCTATACAGCTCGTGCAAATGCTTTTCTATTTATGGCCACTAATAAACCCGTTAAAATTTCTGACGCAAAGTCTGGCATCATTCGCAGATTAATTGATGTTCAACCAAGCGGCAAGACGGTATCGGTTAATCACTACTACAGTTTAGTATCAAGAATGGATTTTGAACTCGGCGCAATAGCGCAACAATGTTTAGATGTGTACAGAAAATTAGGAAAGAATTACTATTCTACCTATCGTCCATTAGGAATGATATTTCAAACGGACATATTCTTCAACTTTGTTGAAACACATTATTATGATTTTGTCCAACAAGGTGGAGTAACTCTAACCCAAGCGTGGACAATGTACAAAGAGTTTTGTGAAGAGTCCTTAATTGATTATAAATTGCCAAAGTATAAGTTTCGTGACGAGCTTAAGAATTATTTCGAGAATTTTGATGCTAGAGCTTGGATAGATGGTAAGCAAATTCGTAACTATTACTCTGTTTTAATTCAAGGGAAGTTCAAAGACAAACATCAAGAATTTGAAGTACCTCCTCCGGGATGGCTATCGCTTGAAGAAACCAAGTCTTTACTTGATGAAGTTGTTGCGGACTGTTCTGCGCAGTATGCGTCTGCTACTTATGAAACTCCACAGAAGAAGTGGGATAAAGTGAAAACAAAAGTATCAAGTTTAAAGACTAACAAGTTGCATTATGTTCAGCTTCCGCTGAATCACATAGTAATAGACTTTGATATTCATGACGATGACGGAAACAAGTCGCCTGAGCTGAATCTAGAAGCTGCGACGAAATGGCCTCCGACTTATGCAGAGTTTAGCAAATCTCAACAAGGTATACACCTTCATTATATTTACACTGGTGAAGATCCTACTATGTTAAGTCGTGTATATGATGAAGGAATAGAAATAAAGGTATTTGTCGGAGATTCGGCTTTACGCCGAAAGTTAAGTAAGTGTAACAGTAATCCTGTTGCACACATATCTACTGGTTTACCGCTAAAGAAGAAAAAAATGATAAATTTCGATGTTGTTCAAAGTGAGAAAGGTCTTCGCAATCTGATAAAAAGAAATCTTCGGAAGGAGATACATCCGGCTACTAAGCCGAGTATTGACTTTATTTATAAGATTCTTCAAGAGGCGTATGAATCAGGCACGCCGTATGATGTTCGTGATATGCGTCCTGGAATTCTTGCCTTTGCGGTTAACAGTTCAAACCAATCTCAATATTGTGTTAAGTTAGTTAGCAATATGACATTTGCCTCGGAAGAGCCAAGTTTCGATATTGCGATTTATGAAGATGAACGGTTAGTGTTCTTTGATGTTGAAGTGTTTTCGAATCTCTTTCTTGTGAATTGGAAGTATCAAGATAACGAGAATGAAGAGCATGAGTGTATTCATATGATTAATCCTACTGGTCAAGAAATTGAAGACTTGATGAAACTTAAGTTAGTCGGGTTTAATAATCGCCGGTATGATAACCATATGTTGTATGCGAGATATATCGGGTATGATAACCAACAGCTATATGAACTTAGCACAAAAATAATCGGAGGTGGAAAACGAGACTTGTTTGGTGAAGCTTATAACATTTCTTATGCCGACGTGTTTGATTTCAGTTCTAAGAAACAAAGTTTAAAAAAGTTTCAGATAGAACTTGGAATTCATCATCAGGAACTTCCATTTCCATGGGATGAACCGTTAGCAGAAGAAAATTGGCCCCAAGCGATTGAGTATTGCGATAATGATGTTGTAGCCACAGAAAAGGTATTTAATTACCGAAAACAGGACTTCGTCGCTAGACAAATTCTTGCAGATTTAAGTGGTTTATCTATTAATGACAGTACACAAACGCACACAGCGAAAATTATATTCGGTAACGATCCAAGGCCACAGAATAGTTTTGTTTATACTGACCTTAGTGAAATGTTTCCAGGGTATATATTTGACGCGGGAAAAAGTTCATATCGGAATGAAGACCCGAAAGAAGGCGGCTATGTTTATGCAGAACCCGGATTTTACCGCGATGTTGTATTATTAGATATTGCGTCCATGCATCCTACCAGCATTGAGCTTCTTGATTTGTTTGGTCCTTACACAAAGAATTACAGTGAGATCATATCTGCGCGTTTGGCAATCAAACGCAAAGAGTACGACAAAGCAAGAGGTTTACTGGGCGGTATTCTTGAGAAACATCTTGGTTCTACAGATGATGCCGAGGCCTTAGCGTATGCGCTAAAGATCATTATCAATATTGTTTACGGATTGACTTCAGCAAAGTTTGCGAATAAGTTCAAAGACAATAGAAATAAGGACAACATCGTTGCGAAACGAGGCAGTCTCTTTATGATAGATTTAAAGCATGCATTACAAGAAGAAGGTATTAAAATTGCTCATATCAAAACCGATAGCGTAAAACTACCAAAAGCTACAAAGAAAGTGATTAATTTCGTTAAGAATTTTGGTAAAAAATACGGCTATACGTTTGAACATGAGGCAACATATGATATATTTTGCTTGGTTAATGATACGGTGTATGTTGCGTATAATGCTGAGGATAGTCATTGGGTTGCTATAGGTGCAGAGTTTCAGCATCCGTACGTTTTCAAAACTTTATTCAGCCACGAGCCAATAGACTTTTGGGACATGTGTGAAACAAAAGCAGTCACTACAGCTCTATACTTAGACATGAACGAAGAATTAGAAGAAGATGAGCATAATTACCAGTTTGTTGGTAAAGCTGGTAGTTTTGTACCAATTAAGCCAGGTTTTGGTGGCGGATCGCTTATGCGAGAAAAAGAAGGAAAGTACTATGCAGCCACAGGAACAAAAGGTTGGCGTTGGTTGGAGGCAGAGATCGTTAAGGAAACGAGTAAAGAAGAGGATATTGATATAAATTATTTTCGATACTTAGTTGATAAAGCGGTCGCCCATTTATCCGAATTTTGTGAATTCGATGAGTTAGTTAGTTAAATTGAAAGGAGTTTTAAATGCCACGTAATAAAAAACAAGAACTACCACCTGAAGTAAATAGTAACATAACAATTGAGAATGCGCGTATTGGATTCCGCAATTTCACAGGCAAAGAAAGTCAGTTCAATCGACCTGGTAGTCGAAATTTCTGCATATTCTTGGAACCAGAGTTAGCAAAGACTTTGGATTCGGACGGTTGGAATGTGAAGTTTTTGGAACCTCGCGATCCGGATGAAGAACGCCAAGCGTATTTGCCTGTTGAAGTAAAGTATATGCGTTACCCTCCGAAGATTACACTCATTACTGGAGGCGGAATGCAGATTCTGGATGAGGATACAGTTAATATTCTTGATTGGGCTGAGTTTGAATCTGTGGATTTAATTGTCCGCCCTTACAATTGGGAGCTGAATGATAAGAGAGGTGTAAAAGCTTATCTCAAGACCATGTATGTAACCATTGTGGAGGATGAACTCGCTAAGAAATACCGAGACGTTCCTGTTAGTGGGACAGCTGGCGATGAAGAATCCACCTGGGAAGAATAAGCTATTCCCATATCAACTTGATGCTGTAAACCAGTTAAAAACCGGCTCCATCCTTTGTGGTGGGGTCGGTTCTGGTAAGTCTATCACTTCGGTATACTATTACTATGTTGTAGAGTGTAATGATAATCCGTCAAAAGATTTATATATTATCACTACTGCAAAAAAACGAGATACACTTGATTGGGAACGTGAGTGTGCTAAGTTTGCGTTAGCTACCGATAGAGATTCAAGTATAAATGGCGTTCAAGTCAAAGTTGACTCTTGGAACAATATTAAGAAGTATGTTGATGTTGATAATGCCTTCTTTATATTTGACGAGCAGCGAGTTGTAGGTTCTGGAGCATGGGTTAAATCATTTATCAAAGTTACAAAAAAGAATAATTGGATTTTGTTGAGTGCTACGCCAGGTGATACGTGGATGGATTATATTCCTGTATTCGTGGCTAATAACTTCTATAAAAACAGAACTCAATTTATACGACGTCACGTTGTATATAATTCGTTTGTTAGGTTTCCTAAAGTTGAGAGATTCCTTGAAGAAGGGCGTTTGAACAGACTTAAACGGCGAGTCATTGTGATGATGAAGTATGAAAAAAAAACAATGAGCATCTATAAAACTTTGTGGGTAGACTATGATAAAGAGAAGTTGAAGCTAGTTACACAAAAAAGATGGAACCCATTTACAGATAAACCAATAAAACAAATCAGTGAGCTTTTCGTTGCGGTACGTAAAGTTGTTAATAGTGACCCGACACGACTTGACATTATAAAAGAGTTATTAGAAAAACACAGAAAGATAATAATCTTTTATAACTTTAATTATGAATTAGAGATTCTGCGTACTCTAAAAGAACTTCCCAATGTGAACGTGGCCGAATGGAATGGACATAAACACCAACTATTACCGGAAGGAGAAAGTTGGGTTTACCTGGTTCAGTACTTATCTGGAAGCCATGGTTGGAATTGCATAGAGACAAACGTTATCGTCTTCTATTCATTGAATTATTCCTATAGAATTATGACACAAGCTGCTGGGCGTATAGATAGAATGAACACGCCATTTGCAAATCTGTATTATTACAGAATTGTGTCACTTTCATGGATTGATTCTGCGATAAGAAAAGCGATAATACATAAGAAAAACTTTAACGAATCGGAAATGAAGCTCGCACTAAAAACAAAGACTATTATAGAAGGAGAATGAAAAACATTTTTCCTTTTTGTCTGTAAGGAATTTTATATGACTTCAGAAAGAGTATTACAATCCTCAATAATTAAGGAACTTGAACGTCAGTATCCCGAAGCAGTTGTATTAAAAATTGATTCGCCATACATTCAAGGATTTCCTGATTTATTGTTTTTGCAAAATAATTTTTGGGCTGCTTTAGAAGTTAAAAGGGCTAGAAATGCGGTTCGTCAGCCGAATCAAAAGTATTGGGTTGACAAGCTTGATCTGTTATCTTTCTCTAGGTTTATATACCCGTCAAATTTAGGAAAAGTTTTTGACGAGTTGGAGGAAGCATTAGGCTGGAGCATAGTGCGCAGATGAAATTTAATTTACATTACGACCTAATGGATCGGCATGCATTTTTATCGGCTTCTAATTATCATTGGTTAAATTATGATGAGGAAAAGCTTCGAAATGCCTATGCGAAATCGCAAACTCAATTTCGTGGAATTGCTCTCCATGACTTTGCCAAACAGGCAATTTTGCTTGGAATTAAACTTCCAAAAACTAAAAACCCGGTAAATCAGTTTATTAATGACGCTATAGGTTATCGCATGGCGCCAGAACAAATATTATTTTATTCATATAATGCCTTTGGAACTTCTGATGCAATTAGTTTTAGAAATAATTTGCTAAGGGTTCATGATTTAAAAACAGGGTTGTCCCGTGTGTCTATGGTACAACTCGAAATTTACTCAGCATTATTTTGTTTGGAATATGATCATTTACCGAAAAACATAGATATTGAATTGCGAATTTATCAAGTTTCAAAAATCATAATACATGAACCGACGCATGTTGATACTCGGCGTATTATGGAAAAGATCATATACTTCGACAAGAAAATCGAGGAATTTAAAGCGGAGGAGTATAATCCATGGCAAAAGTAATTAAGCATTTTGGTACAAAACGTCACTCCGGAAGATATCCTTGGGGTTCTGGTGGAGATCCGCATCAAAGAGGTGGCAATTTTCTTAGTTATGTTAGCGACCTAAAAGCAAAAGGTTTATCAGAAAAAGAGATTGCTGCTGGTATGGGAATGAATACCAGGGAATTACGTGATCGACGTTCTATTGCTCGCGCAGAAAAACGAGCTGCTGATGCTGCTATGGTTTATCGGCTTAAAGAAAAAGGTTATTCTAATGTGGCTATTGGAGAACGAATGGGGCTCAATGAGTCTTCTGTTCGTTCTCTATTAGATCCAGCTTTAAAAGATAGGGCCGCGTCCACAGCTGTTACATCAACGGTATTAAAAGATGCTGTTGATAATAAAAAGTTTATTGATGTTGGACTTGGTGTAGAGCAACATTTGGGTGTGACAAGAACCAAATTAAACACCGCAGTGGCTATGTTACGAGAAGAAGGCTATGGAGTACACTATCTGAAGGTTCGACAAGTTGGAACTGGAAAGTTGACATCGATGAAAGTGATGGCCCCGCCAGGAACTTCCTGGGCAGAGGTTCAGAAAAATCGATATCAGATTTCTATGGTTGATGATTATTCTGAGGATGGTGGTCGATCTTTCTTAGGTCTTGAACCTATTCGCAGTATAAACGGTAATAGGATAATGATTCGGTATGGCGATGAAGGAGGTTTAGCCAGAGATGGCGTGATTCAACTTCGTAAAGGAGTTGAAGATCTTGATTTAGGTAATGCGACCTATGCGCAAGTGCGTGTTGGTGTTGATGGCAAATACTACATGAAAGGTATGGCCATGCATGCTGATGACATACCCGTCGGTTACGACGTTATCTACAATACAAATAAACCAAAGGGAACGCCTACTGCAGATGTTTACAAACTTATGAAGGATGATCCTGATAATCCATTTGGAACCACATTAAGACAGAAACATTATATAGATGCTAATGGCAATGAACAATTATCGGCATTAAATATTGTGGGCTCTGTTCCTGGTGCTGGTGAAGAAGGGTCATGGGATAGATGGTCGAAAAATCTATCAGCTCAAGTTTTATCGAAACAAACATCTGCGCTTGCTAAGCAGCAATTGGGACTAGCACTGAATTTAAAGCAGGAAGAGTTCAATGAGATTATGTCTTTAACGAATCCTTCTGTAAAAAAGGCTTTATTGGAATCCTATGCTAATGACGCAGACGCTGCCTCTGTGCATCTTAAAGCTGCTGCTTTACCAAGACAAGCATCTCAGGTTCTATTACCTTTTGTTTCTATTAAAGATACGGAAGTTTATGCTCCTAATTATAGAAACGGGGAGGTGGTAGCTCTTATTAGATATCCCCATGGTGGCACATTTGAGATCCCTGAGCTTATTGTAAACAACCGAAACGTAGAAGCTAAAGGTTTAATCGGATCAGCGAAAGATGCTATTGGGATTAATCCCAAAACGGCTAATCGATTATCGGGTGCCGACTTCGATGGGGATACCGTCGTTGTTATACCTAACATTAAACGGTTTATTAAAACTTCTAAACCTTTAACTGGACTAAAAGATTTTGATCCTCAATCTGCATATCCTACGTATGAGGGTATGAAGAAAATTAATCCCCGTACAAAGCAAATGGAGATGGGGAAGGTAACGAACCTTATTACTGACATGACGATTAAAGGGGCCTCTCCCAATGAGATAGCTCGCGCTGTTCGTCATTCAATGGTTGTTATCGATGCAGAAAAACATGGGTTGAACTACAAACAATCTGCTATTGATAATGGCATAAGTAATTTAAAAACGAAATACCAGGGTAAACCAACAGCTGGCGCATCTACCTTAATTTCTAAAGCATCCTCTGCAATACGGGTGCTTGAGAGAAAAGAAGGGAAGTACATTAAAGACCCTAAGACAGGTAAAAAGAGACGCATCTATGTTGATCCTAAGACCGGTAAGAAGTTGTATGAAGAAACCGGTGACACTTATGTTACTGAAAAAGGAAAGGTAGTTAAGCGTCTTACTAAGACGACACGCATGGCAGAAGTTGATGATGCATTTAAGTTATCTTCTGGTACAGTTATGGAGAAGGTGTATGCATCTTATGCAAACAAACTTAAATCCTTTGCTAATAAAGCTAGGCAGGTTGTCTTAAGAACAAAGGACATTCCGTACTCTTCATCGGCGAGAAAGACTTTTGATCCAGAAGTTAGAACTCTTAGAGAGAAGCTGGCCTTAGCTTTCAGAAACAAACCTCTTGAAAGAAAAGCTCAGCTTATGGCTAACAAAGTGATAGATGCCAAGAAGCGGGCAAACCCCGGTATGGATCCCGCCGACCTTAAAAAGATTAAGGCCCAAGCTTTAGAAGAGGCCCGTGTCAGATACAAAGCTAGGAAGGCAGACATTAAAATAACAGACCGGGAGTGGCTTGCGATTCAAGCGGGGGCCATCTCCCCCACCGAGTTGAAAAAGGTCCTAGCTAATACGGATACCAAGAAGCTTAAAGAACGGGCTATGCCGCGTACTCCTAAGCTCATGTCCCCTACAAGAATGACCCGTGCTCGTACTATGTTAGCAACCGGCTATACTCGTGCAGAGATAGCTGATGCCCTAGGTGTATCTGTCAGTACAGTAACCCAGGCAATGGAAGGTGAAGAATGATGGCTATGGATACTAATAATGATAGCACTAATAGAACAAAAGAACTTAAAGAGATTGTTGAAGATGATTTGATGTTAACAACTCTTGA
Organism: Candidatus Bathyarchaeum sp.; assembly: GCA_004376385.1. Taxonomy (GTDB): domain Archaea; phylum Thermoproteota; class Bathyarchaeia; order Bathyarchaeales; family Bathyarchaeaceae; genus Bathyarchaeum. Next base: position 300 of record SOJY01000270.1, on the reverse strand, counting down.
CAATCCTTTCAATCCTTTTGTACAGTGGGATCAATGGTTTGCTTTTGACATGCGTCAAGGTTACAATACTTGTGCTTACTTAGCAAGAATTGTTAAAACTTCACATGAGTTAAGTGAAGTTGAGGAGGCCCTCGCCATTAACCAAGCGATACAAGAGATTCTTGAACTAAATAGTTTAGGAATTTACATTGTGGTTACTCGAAAAACTTTTACCGATCGCTCAAAGACTACCTCGTTCCCTACTGTAGAGATTCGTAGGGAGTGAGGGGGTCTTTCGCGATCGATACCCCCCCTATGCAT
>SOJY01000138.1 GCA_004376385.1 Candidatus Bathyarchaeum sp. | reverse complement strand
AAGAATTAAAACATCGTTGGTCAACCCACCACCACTAAAAGGAGTCTATCGGCATCAACTTTACCTGTCAACCGGTTTAGCATATCTGGCGGCTGTCCTTGAAGAAAACGGACATGAAGTAACGGTTATAGATTGTCCAGCACTAGAGATGAACCATGAGGAATTGAAAGCAAAGTTAGCATCTATTGAACCGAATTTGATCGGCATCACTTCTATGACACCAACAATACAATCAGCGCTTCTATCCGCACATGTTGCAAAAGAAGCATGCCCTGAAGCAATGGTTGTTCTGGGAGGCCCACACGCCACGTTTATGGACGAACAAGTTCTCAACGAAGAAAAGGCAGTAGACATATTGGTGAGGGGCGAGGGCGAACAAACCTTGCTAGAGCTAGCACAAAACGTGTCCAACTCAAATGGTCTCAACAGGATTGAAGGAATAACGTTCAGAAATAATGGACAGACAGTTCGCACGCCCAACAGGCCATTCATTCAAAAACTTGACGAACTGCCCCGTCCAGCATACAAATACTTCCCGCTAGAAAAATATCGGCTTTTTGGGAGAAGAATTCTTCCAATAATAACAAGCAGAGGGTGCCCCTCCCAATGTTCATTTTGCACAACATCCCGAATTTTTGGGAAAGGTTTCAGAGCGCGGAGCCCCAAAAACGTAGTGGACGAGCTTGAGTGGTTAAGGGATGTGCATGGAGCCGACGCCTTCTCCTTTTACGACGACACGTTTACACTTGACAAAAAAAGGGCAATCAAGATTTGTGAAGAGATCAAAAAGAGAGAGATTGGTCTTCCGTGGGATTGCCAAACAAGAGTCAGCCAAGTTTCTAAAGAGATTTTGGCCAAGATGAGGGAAGCAAACTGTCAACAAGTTTTTTTTGGAGTCGAGTCAGGGTGCCAAAAAATTCTAGACGCCGTGAAAAAAGGAACAACCGTTAAACAAAACGAGACAGCAATTAGATTGGCAAAGGATGCAGGTTTGTTCGTCGCCGTCTCCGTGATAGTTGGATATCCTGGAGAAACAAAAGACATGTTGAAGCAGACCATCGATTTCATCAGGAAAACAGAGCCGGACGATGCATATCTGTGTGTAGCAACTCCGTATCCAGGCACCGAACTTCGCAGTCTCGTGGAAGGTCTGGGATGGGCGATGTCAAATGATTGGAGACTCTATGACACAACAACGCCGGTGTTTGACAATCCTAACTTGTCAGTTGAGGAGGCCAGAAAATTAAGAAGTTCTTTCTATGACAGCTTTTATTCTCCAAAATATGTTCTCCGTCACTTGTTTAAAACAAACTTCTACAGTCGAGTAATGGCTCGAACAGCTTTGAACCATCTCATCTGGAGAATCAGAAAGATTTTCTAAAATCCAAGAAAAAATTACGAGCTGTCATTGTCTTAAGTTTTTGGTACTACTGATTTACGAAATAGTATGATAAGTGTAGGCGTTGGAGTACCTACATCAGTTAAGCGTTTAACTTCGATTACTGTGAATCGTGCACCGAGCAGCTGCTTCAAAATTTCTACTGTGAAATAATGTTTGTGAGAATCGTAACGCAGACCCTCTATTCCCGCAGGCGTGGACATTATCAAATGCCCATCAGCTTTAAGAACTCTGTAAGCCTCGTCAAAGAAACTATGTGGATTCCATAAATGCTCCACTATTTCAGATGCTAAAACTACATCAAAGCTATTTGAGGAAAAAGGTAATTTCTCTGCGTCTCCAGCCACAGCTAATAGACATCGGCTTCTGTGAGCGTGAGTGGAAACTGTTGGCAGGTCTACAGTTGTTACGGAGTTGCCCATTTTCCATAAGCGCTCGCCAATGACTCCGTCTCCGCCCCCGACATCTAGGACATTTAAACTGTTTCCCAGAGGACTAACCATGCCAGAAATAGTTTGTTTCCTTGCCACATTAAATGGAAGCATGAGCGCCTCTGCTGCGTGATCGCGTAGTGCTGCTGATATTCGTGAACTGTTATATTTTTGCCACTCTATCCATCTTTGTTTACTGTAATGCCTATGCCTATATCGAGTCTCTCGTATGAAGAGGTGTTTTAACTGGGAAGGATTTGATAATAAATAGGTAAACCCTTGAACTTGGCTTTTAAGCATCTTTAACATGGGATTCTCCATCTAACATCATCCAAACGTGAGGGACACAAAGATTCAATGTCGTTACAACTTATGAAACTAGCGCCGTAAATCCATCTGAGCTTTTTGCAACATACTTATAATTGGTAACTTATACGGGCATTTTGGTTCGCATTCACCGCATTCTGTGCATTTGGTGACATCAACTTCAAGTCCGTTATACATTTTTTTTGCCCAATTTTCAATTGTATGGAACAACATTGGTTTGATGAAAAATGGCTAAGCTGAGAGCTTTACATGGATCACCTGAAAGTTAAAGGAATTGAAAAACAAATATGGATTATTTCTGTGGAGTAACCAAGTGGAGAATTTGTAGTTATGTTGAGAAATCATCCAAAGCCTAGTTTGGATACTATAAGCCTTCGAAGCCACGCCAAGGCAGTGCGGGTCGTCGAGTAACCATACACGCCTCCTTTGCTGAAAGCTCGTATGACATAAGTTGGGCGGAGGTAAAAACTTTGATGTGCCTTATCATGGATTTCTCTAAGTTCCTTCATGCTCATGGTTGGAGACTCAAACGTGGGTGTGGCTGTGTCGTACTTGTTGAAGTCATGGATTTTTAGCCAGCCCATCTTCGTTACATAATCGTACATGGGAGTCCCTGGATAGGGTGTCGCAATGTAGATTCCAATCTCGTCGGGGTTTATTCTTTCCAAAAGTTTTACGCTTTCCCATGCGGTTTCCTTAGTTTCACCCGGAAAGCCGAGAATAATGCTTGCAACGGCTATCAGTCCAGCTTCTCGTGCCCACTTAAAGGCGTTAAGAGTCTGTTGGGTTGAAATCCCTTTTCCCATGGCGTCTCTAATCTTCTGTGAACCCGCCTCGACACCGAACCATACGGCAATGCATCCGGCTTCTCTCATTTTGAGTA
>SOJY01000164.1 GCA_004376385.1 Candidatus Bathyarchaeum sp. | reverse complement strand
TCCTTCTCAGACTTGGCTCCGGTGCAAACCATCTTCCCCGTACTGAAGATTAGAATGGCAGTCTTGGGTTTTTTTAATCTGAAAACTAAGCCCGGAAACTTTTCCGGACGATACTCAACCAATGGATTCCCTTTAACAATCGCATTAAGGTCAAGTCTCTGATTTAAAGTAGCAGATGAGACTACGTTTTCGATACGTATGGAATCTTCAACATTAGGCATTATTCAATCCGCCTTTATACCAATCATGATTTTTGTAGAGTTATTTAAAGGGTTCTAGGCTTATTACACCAGAAAGGCAGGTAATCACAAAAAACTTTGTCCTAAGAAAAGTTAACAAAACCAGACAAGAAAAAACGGTTAATCTTCAAAAAAGAAAAATAGGAAAAAGGTAGCTTTGGGTAAGCTACTTCCATTTGTCTTGCAGGAACTTGGGGATACCCGAGGAGTCTCGTGGTCCAACTAAGACTTCCCAGTTGGAGAGTTCCTCTATTTCTCCGCTGATGCGCGCCGCTTTACCGGGTATTATCAGTTTTCTGTGTTTCACCTTTTCCTTTAGCTTGCTCTCTTTGATGGCGTCTGCAACAGTTTCTGCAGTCATTTTTCTGCCTGCAACTGCACTGTCCACAGCGGTTCCCTCAGAGTCAACGACTAGGAGATACGTAGCAGCACCCATGGATTCTATGTCTTGTGCCACAGTGTAGTATGTCAATGCGAAATTGGTTGTCATCAACACTGGAGAGTTTTCGTCAGGTGTTCCAAAGGTTCTCAATCCTGCTTCTACAGCGACAGGTTTTCGGGGGTCGGTGTAAATGTTTTGCCGCAATACAGTTAGGGGTAGAAGCGCCCAACCTTCTGTGCCATGCATAATCAAGATGTCAGCAAACCGTGTTACGAGCATAGATGCAACGTAGGCTTCTTTCCACGCATTCACTGTTGGAGACTTTGCTGGTTCAGTCCAAGCAACAATAGGAGTTCCTATCAGAGGATATCCTAGCAGCTCGTCACCCATGTTGCATGCTGCTCTACGGATCATGGTAAAGTTGTTGATTGTGTCTCCTAAACCTGCACTGGTGAAAGTTCCGGGGTCTAACACGAGGTCTTCGACGCCGTATTCGTTCAGGGTCGTTACCAATGATCTAAGAAGAGAAATGTCGTTTGGCGCGGAAACAGCTAACGGACAGTTATACATCAACGCCAATTCAGCCATCTCTTTCCAGTTGTCTTTGGTGGCGGCATAGATTAGAGGTCTGGCTTTCGGAATCGCCATCAAACCGCTTTCAAGGATGGCTGGATCAAATGAACAGAGAATTATTGGCAGATTCGTGTTTTCTGCAACTTTCTTAACTGTTGCTTTGAATTTCGCGGCGTCGTTTGAAGTGGAACGGATGGCTACCATTTGGAGTTTCAGGTCGTTACCGATATACAGGTAGGAGAATTCTTGGGTCTTCTTTACTCTGCCAGACAATTCTTCGTCAGACATCTCGTCTGTAACATCGATAGCGATGGCTGTTGGATTAGTGTATGTGAACTCGTGACGATACATGACCAGCTTTCCGCCAACATTAACCGCACTGTCGCCAACACCAACAGTTACCTCTTTGACTGCTGGTTTAAGCATCTCTGAGAGCTGTTTGTAATTCTTTTCGTATTCTTTGGTCAGAAGAGGAAGACATTGATCTATGCTAACTTCTCGGTTCACCACTTTCGTGGCAAAAGCCATGCAGTTGTCTTCTCCACATTCTTTGCAGTTTGTTTTAGGAAGCAGCATATAAACGTCGATTGGGCTAAGTTGCTTTATTCCACCCTTAGTTTCTTTTCCTGACATGTCTAATAATTCCTCAAAATTTCGCTGATACCCAGTTAGCGATTTTAGCAGCATTTACTGTGCCTCTTTTTTCTGTCAATCTTTTGACAGTGTTTCGGAGGGTTTTGACGGCTGCAGGATGCAACATCATAAACAGGTCGACGCCAGCCAACAACAAAGTTAAGCCTGTCACAGTTTCCCATAGAGGTCCACGAAGTTCTCTAGCTCCCCATTGGGGATCCATTTTCTGCCAAGCTTCTCTTGCTGCCCAAGCGTTGGTTGTTCCAGAAGACATGGGTTGCTGAAGTTCGGGGTCTCCCATCAAACCAGCTAGTCGAGCACGTTCCATGATAGTGTATGCGTAATCAAGTCCATAACCTAGCGCTGCTGTTGTTGTATCCATTATTATCTGCTCTTTGGGTAGATATTCAAGAAGGCGCCTGTTTAGTTCTCTTGCTTGGTTTAGATCCATTGGAGAGAAAGCTAAAGCAACGTGACCATACTTCTTGATTAGGTTAGCTGACTTTTCTATGTCCATGTCCAAAGTAACTGTGCTTATGAGGAGTCTTTCTCCCTCAGCTGCCGCAGTTACTTTCTCAAAGACTGCTAAGTCTTTTTTGGGGTCACCACATCCGCCTACAACAAGTGGCACATCAACTGCCTGAAGTACATCTTCAACAGTTTTTGCGGCTTCAGCAGGTGTTGAAGGCTTTGGGTTTAATGGATCAATGCTAACCAGATGGAGCGTAATCATGTCTGCTCCAAACTTTTCAACTGCAAATTTTGCCCAAGACACAGGGTCTTCCATTGCATCATTGAAGTTGGTTTTTACAGCTTTGGGTATGGGCACTTTGGAGTCGAAAACATCAAGAGAGATTACTGGCGAGTTGAGTGTAGGACTTTCAAAGGTGTAGAATGCTGGAGACTTTTCTCCACCAATAATGATTGATTTTCCTCGGCTTCCACCTTCGCTCTTTGTGGCTCCAAGCTTGACTTCGACGATCTGTCCCAGATACTCCTGTATAGGAAGAGTGAATGGAGCTTCCAAAAGTGATGTTGGCTTGACTTTCGATGCAACCATTCTTTGGATAGCAGGTAAAAATCCTGGCTGATACACGAACTCCAGTTTTTCAACTGTCATGTCGACATCTTCAAGCTCAAGCTCGTCGGTACCAGTAAAGAGGTCCAAGAGTTCTGGGGGAAGTTTGAGGTCAGAGTTTTTTTCCGCCCGTTCGGGCATATATCTTCACCTTTTTGGTTTGTCCCGTTTAATGATTACTTTTTCTGCGTGGATTTTAGCGTTTATGAAGATTATCTTGAATCCGCCTGCGGCAACAGTTGCTGTAGAAACTGGAAATGCTATTCCGTCTAGGGCTTCTTCGCCTTCAGTGGCAGGTGCTGCTTCAACTGTAGCCTCTTTCCATCTTTGGACAACAGGGTGACTCTTCTCCTTGAGGAAAGTCGTTAGTTCGTCAACTGTCTTTACGTCGTTTTCTGTAGCTACGTTAGCTATAGCTTCTTTTGGCATGAATTCTTTGACGCGGTCCTTAACGCTTTGGGGCATCCAGACTACACGGTCCCAGCCTCCGTCGGCTTGTAGGAACTTGGGTGATCGCATGTATTCTATGGCTATACCGTGGAAGCCATCTACTTGTCTGCCGCCAGCGCCGGAGTCGGCTAATGTCGAGAAAGGTAGTCCGTTTACGGTTACTCCATTGAATCCTCGGTCAACTATGCCGTAACCTTCTACTTCGGGAATGTAGAAAGCCATAGCCTCAAAGCATCCACAAGAGGTGTGTGGATAACCGAAACCAGTATACATCCATACACGGTCAACCGATCCCAAGGTCTTCTGTTTGATGGTCTCGTTGATTCCAGAGAATTCTCCTTTTTCTGCATCAAGCAAATCTCCTTTGTTGATAGCGAAAACTGGACCTTTCGGGTCGACCTGTGCAGAGGCTCTGCCGTCGAACCAGCTGATTGAGCCACAGTTTGAGTATCTTTGTGGAGTGATTACGCACATGTGGGTTGGCGCGAATGATTGGCACAAAGTGCAACCGTAGAAGGTGTCAACTTCTTCGTCTTTCATTCCTCTGGCTTTTGCATCTCTGGCTTCATAAATTTCTGCTGCTTGATCATACATTTCTTTAACTTTTGCAGGGTCAGTTATGAAGGTGATTTGAATCTTTTCGATGAATGGCAACTCGCTCTTGTAGAGCCTTGCCAAAACTTTTCCAAGGTAAGTGAAGGAGTTCAGTCCTTTCTGGAAGGATTTCTTGCTTACACGTATCCAGATGTCGTAGCGTTGGTTCAGGTGCATGATTCCTTCGATGAAGTTAAGGTATTCATGGATTCGACGTTCGGTTACACCTTCAAGATCCTCTTCAATGTCTTTGCCCGCGACCTCTATGTAGATTCCAAAGGGAACATTGCCGCCTTCTGGCAAGTCTTTGAGATCAGGTCCGATAACTGTGACCTTTTCGTCTTCGACTTCATCCATTTTTTTGGCGCGTACTAGTTCGAACTTTGCTGGCTGTTTTGGTCCTCCTAGTTCTACTTGCATGTTGTTTCTTCGGATTCTTTCTCCTTCGTAGATTACTCCAACATCCACGGGGATGTCTTCAAACATTGACATTCTTTTAATTTCCTCCTAACTTTTTTATAATTGTCTCAAAACTTTGAGTCCATTCCTCAACTTTGAGGTTTGGGAAAGACCAACTTGCATGGGGGTCATAGTACTTGTCTAAACTAATGGTCTTAAGATTTGTGGCAAAGTGCTTCAGTCCAGACAAGATCACGAACTCCATGTAATATGGTAGTCCCATGAACAGTGCGACATCATATGGACCTTTTCCGTCTAAGCCATTCCATGTTGGGTCTTTGAGTCGGTTGCCAATATCCATAGCGGACATCTGGGCGGCTGGTTGAAATCCTTGTTTCACAAATTCGCGTATCGTATGTGCGGTGGCGACAACTGGGATACCAGTGGCTTTGTTTAGGCGGATGGTGTAGTCGATCATTTTGCCAGTGTCTGAGTCAGTTTTGGTGGATAGATGCCCAACAATGAGGATGGGGCGTTTTGCCCGTTTTATCATTGCCGCAGCTACTTCAGGTTTCGTGATGACAAGAGCCTTTTTTGGTCCTGCAATCTCTGCTGTTTGCCAAGGTTCTGCTTTTGCGCTCATTTTTATCAACCTCTTTTCCTAATCATTCTTTTTAATAGAGTTGGGTCTGGAATTCTTGTTTCCTTCCAATTCTTTTCTTCGAGGATTTTGAGGACCTCAGGTTTCATGGTGATGGGTATGTCCATCTTGTTTCGGACATACAGGTGTACGTCATCGGGCATAACACCATAGTAGCGTTTGTGCAGGTCAATGTAGTGGGTCAACTTCATGCTGCGACCTTTAGTAGTGTCGTTAGGTCTCATGCAGAGCTTTGCTATCATCACAATTGCTTCTTCCTTAGTTTCAGCAGTAGTGAATAGGTGCTCAGGGGTTGGACCTGTGTAAACTTTGTCGCCTGTTCTGGCGTCGTATACGTACCAATCTTCCTTTTTGTCTTTTCTTCCAAGAAGCATACGCCTATACTTGGATCCATGCGGACCAACGATTACAGGCACTCCAAGCCTCCAGAAACCAGCAGCTATTGACGCTGCCTTCTGGGACATGGCTCCCCAAGCGAGTCCAACGGCTCCAACTCGGTTGTGGATGTAATCAGCGATTTCCTCGTAATTGGCTCGTATGTTCCGTTTTGCGAAGATGCTTGCGACTTTGATTGCTGCTCCTGCTATGTGGGGGTTAGCTACACATGAACCCACATTTAGGACGCCTCCAGCTTCAAATCCGCCAGGATATTTCTCGTAAATGGTTTTTCCTTCTTCGTCTTTTACCATGGCTGCGGACATAGCTGCACATCCGGAGAGGACAACAATGTACCTGCGTTTAGCGAATTCTTCAGCGATTTCTGCAACTGCTTCGTTGCCATCAGGATAATTGGCACATCCCACTAAGGCCACGATTCCAGGAATTTCACCGAGAACTATGGGGCCTCCAACGTTTCGTATCTCTATGTCTTGGATAGCGCCTCGTCCAGAGCGCATCATGAATTTTTCGCTCAATGATTTGTCTTCTCCTGCTTTTATCATGAAGCTGTGGAGAGGGAAATCTTTGGGACATGCACTGTCACAGCGAGCGCATCCTACACAGTTATCGAAGATTTCAGCAAAGGGTTTAAGGTTGCCTTCAGCTGCTGCTTTCATTGCTTCAGGGATAGGCTGGTTATTTGGACATGCTCGAATACATTCATTACATCCGCTGCATGCTTTACCTGCCGCAATTATCTCGTCTATCTCTGGAATTATACTGAACTTGTTTCGTTTCGGGGCAACAGCCATAACACTTTCAACAGCAACTTCTCCAACCTTTTCTGGGTCAAATATAAGCACTCCAGGAACCTTGCCTTCAACTAATTTTGATATGAGTTCGTTTGCGGGTTTATCAGTACTGTTTTCGAGACCCAAACAATTTTTGGGGCTTGAAGCAATTACAGGAGTCTTGACTTTTTGTGCTTCTTCCAAAGCGTCTGCTCTGATACATTGTTCGTCAACGACAATAAGGTCAGCTAGTCCACTTCTGATGTATTTTAGTTGCCAAGAAATGGGACCAACTATCTTAGCCGCGGTACTGTACCTAGTTAAGTCTATGGCTGTACAACATATTCCAACGACTTCGACTTTACCCAAGAGCTTCTTTTTCGTCAGGTAATCAATTATTCCAACGCTAGACGGAACGTTGTGACCAATTACAAGAATTGTTGGTTTTTTGACGTCTGCTGCTCCGAAGCCCAATTCTACAAGTGGAGCTTCAGGATCAGCTTTTGGAAAATTGTAAACCGAAATCTGGGCTAAATCCGCGATTTCCATTCCAACTTGATCAGCCATTCCAACATGGAAAGCTTTTGACTCAAAGTCAAGGTTACTTCCTTCTTGTCCAGTGTGTGTAGCTGAAAGACAGTGTGTAACTTGTTCTTCGGCCCACTCCACGGCATCCTCCAAATCCTTGAGGGTTTTAGGTCTGATGCCACAGACTAGACGGGTTACGGGCGCTTCTATGTCTATGTTTAAGCCTCCTTGGTCAAGGGGGAAGTTTCTTCCATGTTTCTCTATCAGGTGATGAATTAAGTGTCGGGCGTGGGCTGTGTGGGTGGCAGCTCCAATACAGCAGGCAAGGAGAACAATCCTCGACGACTGAGCAGCCATGTTTAATCCACAGGCCCCTCGTTTGTCTCCTGACAGGTCACATTTTCCGAATGTACATAGACAGCAGACGTCACAGAAGGGCAGATAAAATGGTTTGTATCGTTGCAGAAGCTTGAAGTCCCAATCTCTCAAATCAGTCATTGATGGAAAAGGAGTTGGACCTTCAGGTTCTTCCCAAGTGTCATCGACAATCTTGCCAATGGACACTTCAAGACCCTTTACAACAGCAATATTTGTTTTCAGTTCTTTTACTTTAACAACTAAACCTTTCTTAGCCAATTTAAGCTACCTCTAGTTTCAGTTTGAAATTATTCACTGATTTTGAAGCTTATTTATCTTTCGAAAACCCGTAAAAAAAGAACTATTTCCACAAAAAAGAAAAATTTGAACCATAAAAAGATTCTTGATGCAGTTTTATAAATGAACTGTGATGTATGATTCAGTTAAAAAAATAAACAATTATGTCATGTCGTAAAGTCACGGAAGAATTGAGGCAGAGAGAAAGGACAAACAAATTAAATATTAACTTTGAAGCCGCACACTGAAATATTCTGAAAATCCAGATAATTTAATAACCTTTTATTGCTTTTATGCTATTAAATTGCGAACGGAGAGGCTAGCTTTAACGAAATTTGATGAAGCGCATTGCCACAAATGGGCTCTTCTACTGAAGGAAAGAAAAAGAAAGACAGATAATGCTTCAGAAGCTGTAGCTTCCGGAGACTTTGAAACAGCAAAACGATTAGTTGACGATGTCTTCCACGGTTCCTCTGGCAAAAACAGTGATGCGGGCATGGAAGGATCATTGCTGTATCACATGGCTATGATAAGCAAAATGTCCGCAGAATCACGGGTGATCCTTGAAGAATTGGGAGTTGATGCTCCTTCTGTAGAGGGGGGGCTGTGGAGGTTTTACAGTGATTTCGTTTCCGACGTTAAGGAGCTGTTGGAAGGCATTATAGAGTTAGACGCCAATGTTGTGATGGCTGTTAAGAAGCCAGCTCTTGGCGTCGAAGAAAAGATTCGCCTTTTCATGAGATTAAGTGAAGAGACAAAAAAGGTCGAGGACCTGCTTGACAGAAAAAATGTCGGAGCCAAAGATAGTGTCCAGAAGTTGTTTCTTGATTGGACCGAGCAGATTATTGAGATGCGTTTGCGGCAAGAATACGAGACAATGAAGGGTTTCTTGATTGTGGAGCAATTAGCCAAAGATTTTGGGGTAGAACGGATTGCGGAAACTATGGGTCGCGTGCAAAAGAAGTTCGGTGATGAAACAGTTGACTCCGCCTTCAACGTTAGCCTAAAGGTTGGAATACCAAAAGAAAAACTGCAGAAACTGATGCTTAGTGACCACTTCATCGAGCTCAAGATGGACATGAAGAACTTGGGAGGATATATGCGATTCTTGAATTGCCCAATCTATGGAAGCCACAAATATATGGAAACAGAAATGGGCACAAAAAGTGAAACATCTCAGCTTTTCTGTAAGAACTTCTGCAAGTCACATGCCCAATCCATGTTCGAAAAGTTCATTCCCTTTCCTGTAGGCGTTTCCCAACCGCTGAGAATGGCTACTGACGGGAAATGTGAATTCCAGATCAGGATCGCCCCCACTTCAGCCACGCAAACTACAGAGAAGTATGTTCCATTGGTTGTCTCTTGGAACGTAACATTAAGGTGTAATTTGAAGTGCTCACACTGTTACATCAACGCTAACGAGACGAATTTAGTGGATGAGTTAAGCACTGACGCGGCGAAGATGCTTATTCACCAGATCACTGAAGTCAGCAGACCTCTACTAATACTGAGTGGCGGCGAGCCTCTGCTGAGAGAGGACATCTACGAAATCATTCGATACGGTGCAGACCGCGGTTTAAGGATGGGGATGGGAAGCAATGGGATGCTCATCGACGACGAAGTTGCTAGAAGACTCAAAGACGCGGGAATGTGGACTGTTGCGGTTAGTTTAGATTCGAGCATACCCGAGCGGCATGACGAGTTCCGCGGCGTTAAGGGCTGCTGGGGACATGCCGTGAACGCCATAAAAGCCCTCAAAAAGGCGGGCATACAGGTTCAGGTTAACAGCACAGTGACGCGACAGAACTATGATGAAGTGGATGACATAATGGCGATGGTGGAAGACTTGGGCGTTGACAACTTTCACTTGTTCTTTTTGGTGCCCACAGGAAGAGGAACCGACATCGAGGACATAACGCCGAGAATGTATGAAGACATGATTACGAGTACGCTAGCCAAAACTACAAAGTATAAACTGAATGTGAAGCCTTCATGTGCTCCTCAGTTTATGCGGGTTGCTAAAGAGCAGGGAGTTGACATGTCGCGTTGGGTTCGAGGCTGCATGGCTGGCCTGTATTACTGTCGTATCTATCCGTCGGGGGAGGTTACTCCTTGTCCTTACATGCCGGTTAGTCTTGGGAACATCCGTGAAAGATCCTTTAAGGATATTTGGTTTAACTCTGAGGTTTTCAAGGCTCTGCGTGACTTTGACCAGTTGAAGGGAAAATGCGGGTTATGTGAATATCGTGATGTGTGTGGAGGATGCCGCGCTAGGGCATACGGTGTACCTACAGAACATATGGACTTTTGTGGCGCTCTGCATGAGCCAACAGAAATGCAGGGCGATTACTTGGCAGAGGATCCATGGTGCATTTATCAGCCGAAGGCGTATCGCTTGGAAAGCAACAACAGCAAAAAATGACGTTACTAAGTAAAGGTCCGTAAATCTTTTCTTTTTGGGTTCGATAATAATGTGTTGTTGGGAAATGGTGAAGAAGAATGAATGGTGAAAAGGTTTTGATGAGAAAAAGAAAGAGGATTGCCTTGGTTGCTCATGATCACAAGAAGGAAGATTTGTTGGAGTGGGTGAAGTTTAACAAGTATCTTTTGAGTTTGCATGAGCTTTATGCAACTGGAACTACAGGAAAGATTATCGAAAAGGCAGGCTTGGAGGTAACTAAGCTTAAGAGTGGTCCTTTGGGTGGGGATATGCAGATTGGAGCCAAGGTTGCAAATGGTGAAATTGATTTTCTGATTTTCTTCTGGGATCCGCTTGAGTCTCTTCCTCATGATCCTGACGTGAAGGCTCTTTTGCGTATGGCTGTGGTGTGGAACATTCCCGTGGCATGTAACCGCTCCACTGCCGATTTCATGGTTTCGTCAACTCTAATGGATAAAGAATATGACAGGATCATACCAGACTACGAAAATTACAGGCAACGCCGAATAGGTGGATCAATCGATTAACAATTATAGTTGGTTGTTTGATAGTTAGTAAGGCAGGCGTGAGGATTTCTGTTGAAGTATGCTGTGATTAAGGCTTTTGATTGTCCGGATGCGTGGTACAAGGTTCTGAATGAAATTTGGTACAATGGAGACCGTTTTGAGGTTGGGTATGGCTCTGAAGCTTCCGAGACAAAGAAGCTGAACCTGAGTATAGAGATTACTAATCCTGCGAATCGTCCTCTCGTTGATTTTATGGCTCCCTGTGACATGAAGTATGTTCAGTGGTATGCCCTGAAGTATCTGTGGTCCGGAGCAATCGATGATGAAACGTACACGTATGGAAGCCGGATGAGGGAGCCGGTTGATCAGGTGGAAGAGGCTGTTAAGAGGTATGTGGAGGAGAGGAGAGACCGGCAAGTGACTTGTGTGATTCGGCTACCAGAGGATATCAAGAAAAGTTTAGTGGAGGATAGAAAACATGAGCCTCCATGCTTGAGCATAATTGACACCGAAATATCGGATAATCAACTGCATTTAACATGTTACTTCAGGTCATGGGACGCTTACGCAGGATTGCCCGCGAACATAGCTGGAATCCAACTATTCAACGAGGCTTTAGTTTCAGAGATTAACAGAAGAGGAAAACTCGGCATCAGAACTGGCAAACTCATTTTCCATAGCAAGAACTGCCACATTTACGAGAGGCAATATAAGCTGGTGGAAGACACAGTGAAACCAGGCGAGGACAGCAGAAGAAAAA
>SOJY01000085.1 GCA_004376385.1 Candidatus Bathyarchaeum sp. | reverse complement strand
GCCATTTTGTAATAGACTTAGCTGTTATTTTTCTTTCACGCTCAGCATGTTTAGAAATTTTCCTCAGCTGATGGACTCTACTGTTTACATGCATAAACCGATAGAATCATGGTTATCTGCGCGCTTTAAGATTATCGTGGGATGCTACAGGACTCTAATGCCTTCTTAACTTCCTTCTGAAAGTTCTCCTTGTCCATGAAGAATGACTCGATTGGTACTCTGTTTACTGCACAGACGGGAACTTGGCCTCTCTTTTTCGTTTCTTCTGGCTCCTCAAATTTGTTTATTATTCTTATTGGGATGTCTGGAGCGACTTCTAGTATTGATTCCTTGATTTTCTCCGAGAAGTAGATGGAGAAGGGGCATGATGGATCATAGAAGATTAGGGCTTTTCCTCTATCTTCTTCTTGGGGGGTGAATTTCTCCTCTTTGGGGTGATGGACATATCCTTTCTTGAGTGGGTAGTAAAGGAGGAAGGGATTGTCCTCTTTCACTTTTTTGAATTTCATTCTTTGATAGAATTTATGTTGAGGGTACCGTCTGGGAACCCGAAACGCCCATGTTAAAAGCGCGAGAGGAACATCGTTGTTAAAGGTTAGTTTTCGTTTTTTCGCGTCTTCTATTAGCGCCTTCAACAGAGATTTTCCTATTCCTTTTCTGAGATTCTCCTTTTCTGGAACAACTATGCAGGATATCTTAACAAGCCTTTCTTCTTGGTCGGGTTGGTACTGTATCAAGCCTACAGGCTTTGAGTTCAAGTAAGCCAGCTTGGCTATGCTGCCATACTTTTCTATGGCTTGAGTTGCCCATTTCTTCTTCGCTTTCATGCCTTCAACGAATAAGGGATCGTTCTTTTTATCTGATGGGATGCATAGATTAATTAAATCGTCTATGTTTTGAGAGTTAACTTCTCTAATCTCCAACTTTTCCATTTTCAATAAGTCTACCTTCATCTCACTTTGGAGTCAGGAGGCAATATATGATTTTCTCGGTGGAGCTATAATCAGTGATACTGCAGGCAGAAATCTCCCGCAAACTGCATGCATCGTGCACGGCATGTTCTCCTCGGAATTCCAACAATCATTAGTCATTACCCACAAGATTTTTTATTCCTGGAATTGCAAGTCTTTTACTAAGAGGAAACCAAAATGAGAATTGTTAACGAAAGTCTTACGTTCTCTACCAGGGGCGAAATCGACTTTGTTGATCTTACTGACAGAGTCCAAGAAGTCGTGAAAAGCGCAGGCATCAAGAATGGTCTAGCCCACGTGTTTGCCCCTCACGCCACAGGCATAATAGTCCTAACGGAACATGAACCAAGTCTACTCAACGACATCAGAAACGTTCTGGAAAAACTGATTCCTAAACGCGGTCCGTATCAACATCCATCCAACGCTCATTCGCATCTACGATCGATGCTTTTCCCCCCAGACAGGACGTTGCCTATAGTTGACGGACGAGTTGTTTTAGGTACATGGCAGTCTCTGCTTTTCATTGAAACTGACGTTTATCCAAGAAGAAGAACAGTGGTTGTGCAGGTAATTGGTGAATAGACAGCTAGCTAAGAGTCTGCTGATAAAAGCACCATATCACCTGAAAGAATAAACCATTGAAAACCGAACTGTTACCCGTTTGCCTAGGGCCAGACGAGCAACCAGCTGCATTGGTGAAGACTATTTCCTATAGGTGATGGATACGTTTGTTGTTCGGTTCAGTTATCATGGTCTTGAAAGTTGGAGTGCGGTTAGTTGATTAACAAAAAAGCATTTTTTCATGGCGTTGAATGAAACTTTTGCGTCGTCTATTTAAAGAGTGAAGAATTCGGTTGAGTTCGACCTTTGTAGACACTGGGAAATTAAGCCAAAAGCCTGCTTTTTTGGGGGAGTTCATTGTGAAGTGTACAACCGGTAAAATGCTGTTGGTAATTAGAAAAATTTAGAAACCTTATTCTTCATCTTATATAAACTTCGATGATTTTCGTGTGCTGAAAGGGCTTGCTTCTCCTAGAATGGACTGCTCTAGCCGAGAAGCTCTGCTTTGATTATTATGACGTCTTGTAGTGGTCTATCATTCTCATCAGTATCTACTTCTGCAATGGCATCAACCACATCCATTCCTTCTATCACTTTCCCGAAAACTGGATGTTGTGAATCCAGGTAGTTGTTGTTGTCAACGTTGATGAAGAACTGACTGCTTCCAGTGTTTGGACCCGCATTCGCCATGGCTATTGTTCCTCTATCATTTCTGTTATGATCGGTAAATTCATCAGGTATCGCCGGGATTGATGGATCTCCGGACCCTGTTCCGGTGGGATCGCCCCCTTGAATCATAAACCCACTGATGACTCTGTGAAATATAGTGCCATTATACACCCCGTGTTGAGTCAGGTTCTTGAAATTCCCTGTTGTAATAGGCATGTCATCATACAACTCAATAGTAATATCGCCCATATTCGTGCTGAGCAAAACCCTAGTTACGCTTGGACCATTTTCCTCAACCGCGGTATGGTTGGCTGCATTTTGGTATGCGATTGTGCTGTTGCCGCGCCATTCGTTCATGTACCTTGTCATGTTTTGAGTGTTGGTCCAGTTGCTGGTTTTGTTGTATATTGCTTCGATTTCGCTTCGGTCTACGTAATGTCCCGCGTATGTGAAGTTGTTCCATGCTAATGTATAATCGTGGCTTGCCTTGTCTATTTCTTTGATTTCGTTCCACGCTGTCCTGATTAGGTCATGTCGTTCTGTAATCCATGTTTGATAATAATCACCAATGACTTCCTGCAAAGTTTGGTTATAACCCTCGACATGGGGAAAGTTCAGGTCAAATGGGCCGTACTCTGATGGAAACTCGTTTGCATCTTGACGCATGGGCAAATGATATTTTCCGATTATGTTCTGTGCTCGTTCAGTTAGAACGTAGTCTACGAATGCTTTCGCTTCACTTAGATATGTGCCCTTGGCGAATATGGCAATTGGGTCTGGTTGCAGGACTGTCTCGTTGAGGTAGGTGAAATCCACATAGGGAGCGGAGGCTGCCATTACATCATACGCGTAGAAA
>SOJY01000177.1 GCA_004376385.1 Candidatus Bathyarchaeum sp. | reverse complement strand
TCCGCGGGGATTTGAACCCCGGATCTTCGGCTTTCTTCTTTGGAGATTAGAAGGCCGACGCCTTATCCTGACTAGGCCACGGACCCTTTGAACCGCCATAGTCTAAGAATTGCCTAGATATAATCTTTCATTCACCAATGTTGTAGCAGCTCTAGTTATGCAATGTAGATTGCGGGACGGTAAGGTCTAGCATACCCAGCCTTCCTTTTAGGGTCCTGAAGTCTCTGCTCGTCCTCTCTGTAAGCGTGAACTTTAACGTTGAATTCTCTTCCAAAGAAAGCCTCAGCTTTTCCCAGCAAAGAGGCTTCATCTAGGGCTCCAATCTGCAGTTGCCTCTGTTTCATGTCTTCGGGCATTCGATTAATTTCTTCTGTGATTCCGCGGGCGAATTTGGCAACCTTTCTAGCCACAGTTTTCAGCTCGGGGTCAGCCATTAATTCCTTCATCAGATCGTTTATGGCAAGTGTGCCTGATGCCGATTTTTTGAGTGCTGTTAAGTATGCTTTCCATTTCCATGATGCAGCCGAGTAGTAGTAGATTTCTTTGGGTACCATCTTTGTTGCCCTGAGAATGTTTGAGGTGTCCTCCATCACGTTTTTGATCAGGTTTTCGGTCTCTTCTGCCTGAACATTGACTTTGTTTTCGTCGTAAACTGGCCAATCAGCCAACGAAACAAAACCTTCATGTCCCATTTTGTTCCAGATTTCCTCACACATGTAAGGTGTAAAAGGAGCAAGCAGCCGGATCCATGTTTCCAGAGCCTCCTTCAGGATTTTTGAGTTGAGTTTTTCTTTTCTTCGGATGTACCATCGGAAGTCGTTCCAGACTTCGAAAAGGGCATTTTCTAGGGCAGTTCTGGTCTTCAATGATTCCATGTTTTCTGTGACGATTTTGATTCTGTCCTGTAGCACGCTGATCAGCCACTCTTCCAGATGTTCAGTCTTGGTTTCTTTTGCGTTTTTGATTATGTTGTCTGTTAGGCTCTGGAAGCCGCGGAGCTTGCTTTTGATGTCCCCGACAGTGTCTCTTCTCCAGTCAGGGTCGTTCATTCCTTCTCCACCTAGGAGTAGGGCGCAGCGAGTTGCGTCTGCTCCGAAGTGGTTGAGGGCGTCTTTGAGGGTTACGAAGTTGCCCTTCGATTTTGACATCTTCTTTCCTTCAATGCTTAGCATGCCGTTTACGCCGATAGCTTGGGGCAGGTGGTCGGGAAACAGTGCTGTATGCTGGAAAAGGAAGAAGGTTAAGTGGTTGGGAAGTAGCTCTTTGGCTGACACTCTTAGGTCTACGGGGTACCAGTAGAGGAACTCGTTTTGCATCTCGTCCAATTGTTTGGTGGGAATCTTTGTTTGTTCAGCAATAGTTTGGGGGTTGCCTTTTCCGTAGAAAATGTAGTCGAAGACTTCCGGGGTCAGTTGTTCGCTTTTTATGTTGTATTGTTTCAGGTGCTTGTTTATTGTGTAGAATGCCATGTAAACGGTTGAATCGGTTAGGGTTTCGACTATCCATCCTGGACTCCAGGGGAGGACGGTTCCTAAGCCGCTTCTTCTTGCGCATGGCCACTCTTTTAGCCAGTCGATTATGTTGAGGAACCATTGCCTAGCGGTTTCAGGGTAAATGCAAGCCTGATCCAATGTTTCTTTGGTTTTTGTTTTCCATGTTTCGTCTGAGTATTTTATGAACCACTGTTCTTTGAGAAGCTTAACTTGGCAGGGGGTCATGCATCTGCAGACTACAGGCTCAGGTAGGTCATACATGGAGTCTGCTATACCCTGTTCCTTGAAGGCTTTAATCAGAATGTCCTTTACTTTGTTGACTTGTTTTCCTGTGTATTCTCCGCAGATTTCCTTTAGCACGCCGCCATGGAACTCTTTTTTGTAAAGCGCCTTTGTTGCCTCTTCAGCCTTAGGGTCATGCTGATCTTTCACTCCCAGCTGGTCAACAAGTTCGACTGCGGGGTGTTCTCCGAAGCCTTCTACTTTGATGAGGGAGATTGGCTGTATCTTCTTGACCGCTTCTGGGTCGATGTTGAATTCTTTCAGCAGTTCAGGGTTGTTTTGGAGGTCTCTTAGGGCTAGCCAGTCGAAGGGCGCGTGGGCTGGGACGCTGTAGACTACTCCTGTTGCGTTGTCTGGGCTCACGAACCAGCCTGGCAGGATCAGCATTTTTTTGGTGCTGAGTGGGCTCGTGAACTGTTTTCCTATGATTTCTTTGCCCTTGAAATTAGTTATGATTTTGACTTTTTTTAGTTGTTCTGCTAGTTTGTTTGCGGCTGTTTTGCTGATTATCCAGCTTTCGCCGTTTACGCGGGCTTTGACGTAGTCTGCGTCGGGGTTTATCCAGATGTTTGTTATGCCGTAGATTGTTTCTGGTCTGAATGTGGCGGATGGAAGAATTGCGCCGTCTTCCATTCTGTATTTGATGAGGACGTATTCTTCGGGGACAACGCCTTCTCCGGTTTGTCTGTCGTGGTCGCCTGTTGGGCTTTGGTCGTGGGGGCACCAGACCACGGGGTATGTCCCTTTTATTATGTAGCCCTTTTCCCTCAAACGCTCGCATTGCCATTCGACGAACTTGCTGAAGGTTGGATACAGGGAGGTTGTGTGGAATTCTCTTCTCCAGTCTACAGAGAAGCCGATTCGCTTTACGGATTCTCGGCTGTCGTCTGTGTAGTAGGATGCCATGTAGACGGGGTCAACAAATTTTTTGAGGTTTTCTTCTGAAACCCCGTCCATCTCTCTGAAGGCTCGGATCAGGGTTTCGTCCCCGTTTTTTATGCGTTCGCTTGCGCCGGCTATGGTTTCGCCTGTCCAGTGCCAAGCCCAAGGAAACAGGACATTGTAGCCTTGCATTCTTTTGAATCGGGCGTACGCGTCAACGCGGCTGGCTGTGAAGCCATGCCCCACATGCAAGGGACCATTCATGTACGAGAAGGGAAAAGTGATGAAACATTTTTTCTGGTCGGGTCTGGGTCAGCCTCGAATATTCTGGCTTCTTCCCAACGTTTTCTCCACTTTTCCTCGAGTTGCCTTAAAGATTTCATTAAGCCATTGGAGTATCAAGAGAGTTAAAAGTTTTTTCAGTC
>SOJY01000095.1 GCA_004376385.1 Candidatus Bathyarchaeum sp. | reverse complement strand
TATGAAGTTCCAATTGGGACCCCCATAAAGAAGTTGTTGTATGACATAGCTGGAGGACCTCCGAAGGGTAAGAGCATCAAAGCCGTTCAGCTTGGTGGACCGAGTGGTGGCTGTGTTCCCTCCGACATGTTTGATTTGCCAATGGATTATGATAGTCTTCAGAGTGCAGGAGCTATTATGGGTTCTGGCGGTATGGTGGTGCTAGATAATACAAATTGTATGGTGGATATGGCTCGTTTCTTTCTTTCATTCACCACAGCGGAATCCTGTGGTATGTGTTCTGTAGGAAGAATAGGAACACGGCTGATGTATGAGGCATTGAAGCGTATCACTAATGGTGAAGGCAATGCTGACGACATAGAATTGCTGAAGGAAACCAGTGACGTCATGCAAAAAGCCTGTTTGTGTGCGCTGGGCAGAACGGCACCAAACCCAGTACTAACAACGCTCAGGTACTTCGAGAATGAATATGCTGATCACATCGAAGCTAAGAAATGTGAAGCATTGATTTGCAAAGCACTTGTAACCTATCGCATGAATCCTGAGAAATGCAAAGGATGCATGGTATGTGTTAAAAGTTGTCCGGTGCAGGCGATTTCAGGCGAGAAAGGCTCTACTCCCACTATAGATCCAACTAATTGTATCAAATGTGGAACTTGTGCAGATGATTGTCCCTTTGATGCGATTGAGAAATTACCCGGTATAATTGCTAATCAATCTGTGAAGCTTGAGGAGGGTTTCTGTCAATGATATTTTCGAAAATTGTGCCCTATGAGGAAATAATTAAGAAACTGGATAAAAAAGAAGACAAGATAGCTATAATAAGCTGCAATACGTGTGCCAGAACCTGTGGAAATGGTGGAATAAGCAAACTCAATGAACTAGGTCTAAGGCTGATACGGGATGGCTACTATGTTACAGATGAAGCTGTCATATTGTATGTTTGCTCAGAACCCATGCTTAGAGAAGCAAAACTCGATCTTGAAGCTAATACCATTATAGTTCTTTCATGTTCCGCAGGATGGGCATCCCTAACAAGAAACTTTCCCGACAAAAAAGTACTGCAAGTCACGGAAGACATTGGATTGGTCATGACTGATACAGACAAAGAAATCTTCAAAGTAATAATGCCCTACAAAAATCATGAATCTGAAATGGGAAAAGAGTACCGGATAAACACTGGAGAGCCACTTGTTGGCGAGAAAATCAAGGTGAGGTGTGTTTAATTGATAATATCAGTTCGTTCATTATCCTATGATGAGCTTAAACGAAACCTAAGCCAAGACGACAAAATCGTAATCTGGAGCTGCGACACATGCGTAAAACACTGTGGCATCGCCGGAATGGAAAAGATGACTGCCCTAGAAGAGCTGCTCAAAGAAGACGGCTACAACGTCATCAGAAAGGAACTCATAAGCGAGTCTTGTCAGATTAACCTCGCCAAGAAACACAAAACAGCACAAGAAGACATCTTCAGAGAAGCCACTGCCATAATTGTTCTCACATGTGAAATTGGTTATCAATGTGTTAAAACAGTGTTTCCTTACAAAAAGGTAATAGGGACTGCAAAAACGTTCGGAGCAGGAAACTTCAGCAATAGAAAAGGGCCAATCCTAACTTCTCCCTTTGAGAGTACATGTCTTGAACCGAATACAGAAGGTTACACTCTCACCAATTTAGTGGAGAACTTCAATATGTTTCCCAAGTTCTTCGATGCTGATAAAGAGCCTAACCCCGAAAAGATCACTATAACCGTAGATGGGAAGCCCCTTGAAGTAAAGAAGGACTCTACGCTGTTAGATGAACTGTTGGCTAACCGAATAAGAATTCCACATCTGTGTTATGACTCCAGTTTAGGCTCTATTGGAGCATGCCGAATGTGCCTTGTGAAAGTTGAAGGCAAACGAGGTTTAATCCCATCCTGTTGCACTCAGGTAGAAGAGGGCATGAATGTCACAACCGAAGATGAAGAGATCACTAGCCTTCGAAAGTCAGTTCTGCAGATGATCATCGCTGAATGTGAAGACGATATACAACGAAGTAGAGATATACGCTACTGGATGCGCAGATACAAAATAAAAGAAAACCGATTCCAGCTTCCCAAAAAGAATGAAACCGTTGATGATTCCAGCGATGTTCTTATCAGAGATCCAAATCGCTGTATTTTGTGTGGAAGATGCATTCGTGCCTGCGCCAATTTGTCAGGTCAGAAAGTCATTAATTTCGCTAACAGAGGAAGCAACATGGTTACAATTACTGGGTTAAACGAGCCCTTCGCTAACACCGATTGTGCACATTGTTTGGCATGCGTCCACTACTGCCCTACAAACGCGATAACGCCTAAATCAATCTCCAAGAAGATCTCAGGCTATCCATTCTGGACATTAATCTCATATCCGAAGAAAATGGCCAGCACAAGCTAAAAAACGGGAATATATTAATATGTGCAAGTGTGCTAGCTGTCATCTAAGCATACTGCACGTTTAACCTTTTTTTTTAACACTCTTTTTGTGGAACTTTTAGATTGTAAGTAGCCTGAAAGCTATTCCTCCCAGAAGCAGGGCAAGCAAGATTTCGAAAACAGTGATCAATGATGCTTTCTTCCAGCCGAACTCTTTAACCAAGGCGCCTATAGTGGCTACACAAGGTATGTATAGCATGACCACTAGAGTGAAGACAATCATCTGAGCCGGAGTCATGACCAAAGCAAAATTTGTTGTTCCCAATAGAGTCCCAAGCATTATCAACGTTAACTCTTTTCGTAGCACACCAAAGATTAGAGCTATTCCGGTAACGGCTGGCAACCCAAGCCAAGTAACAGTTACTGGGTTGAATATGCTTGCGATTGGCTCTAACAAGTTTGCAACTTCTGCGATTTTGATTACTACGCTACCTGCAATTATTAGCGGAAACGCCATCACTATGAATTCTCGCAGCCTGAACCAAGTTTGCTTCAAAACCGTTTTCATGTGGGGTATTCTGTAGTCGCTCATCTCCATTATCAGTTCGGTTGGTTCACCGGGCAGGGCTTTGAATGCTATTCTTCCAAGGGCGAAGATAATGATCAGGTTGATGATGTAGAGCGCCAGTACCCATTGGATGCCTACGAATTTTCCGACCAGTCCAAGAATGATGACTGATGTTGCAGCGCATGGGACAAGAGTAACAACGAAGGCTGTCAGCAGTCTTTCTCTTGTGGTCTCCATTATTCTGCATCCTAGACACCCTGGAACGTTGCAGCCGAAGCTGAGCATGACTGGAATGAAGGCTTTTCCGTGTAAACCCATTTTGTGCATTAGATTGTCCATCAGAAAGGCGATTCGGCTTAGGTATCCTGAATCTTCGAATAGATACAAGATGAAGTAGAACGGAAGAATGTAAGGTAAAGCAACTGTGATACCTCCAGCAATTCCGTCTATGGCTCCTCCCCAGACAAGTTCTCCAACGATTCCTGTTCCGAGAAAACTGTCAAAAGTTGGTTTCAAACCAAAAAAGAAGTCCCCTAAAAGAGAAGATGTGAAGTCTCCGAAAGTGAATATTGTAATAAAAACTGTGAGTAATGTCGTTAACATTATTGGGTAGCCAAAAATTTTGTGGGTTGTTATTGTGTGTAATTTTTCTCGTATGGGCGTCTTCAGTGGTTCTGTTATCTCCTGAATTTCTTTCGAAATTCTGCTTGCAACTTGGTATCTTTCAGAAGATACAACAGTTGGACAGGAGTGACCATGAATATCCTCAAGTTCTGCCCTAATCTTTTCAGCAGTCGCTACGATTTTTGGGCTTACTTCAAGGACCTCTTTCTCAACTTCCTTGTCTTCATCCAGAAGTTTTATTGCAGCCCATCTAGACGGGTACCTCAACTGAATTTTGCTAAGAAGTTCAACGAGTTCTTCAATTCTTTCTTCGATTTCTTTTCCATATCGTGGTTTCAGAGGGTCTGTTCTTCTTTTTTTCTCGATAACTTCGATAGCTGTTTCCAGCATTTATTAGATTACCTTTACACTAACTGCAACTGTAGGAATAACTGGCACCCCTAGAATCTTCTCTGCTTTCTCATAATCGATTATAATCCCCTTTTTCTTTGCCATGTCTACTTGGTTTAGGGCTATGATTAGGGGTGTTTCTAGTTCAAGAAGCTGGAGAGTGAAAAACAGGTTTCTCTCAAGAAGTGAAGCGTCTACAACGTTTATGACTAAGTCAGGTTTTTCGGTTGCTATATAGTCTCTTGAGATTAACTCCTCCATGGAGAATGTTGACAAAGAATAGATTCCGGGTAGATCAATGATGTCTATTGTGTAGCCTTTGAAGTGGAGTGTTCCTTCGGCTTTTTCAACTGTTTTTCCGGGCCAATTTCCAATATGCTGGTGCAGGCCTGTCAACTGATTGAATATAACCGATTTCCCTACGTTGGCATTTCCTGCCAAAGCAATTGTGAAATGATTGTTGCTCATCGTTCGACATCCACGAGTATTCTGCTAGCCATTCCTCTACCTATGGCCAACCTTGAACCCCTAACGCAAACTTCTACGGGTCCATTGAAAGGTGCTGACTTCACCACAGTTACGTTAGTGCCTGGAGTTAGACCCAAATCAGTAAGTCTTTTGACACAACGAGCGGTCATAAAATGCTTTCCCCAACCTTTTCCTGCTCTGTGTCTACGCATCTGTTGGCTTTCTGAACTGCGGTCTGTAGAAGTTATGACTCCAGTTTCGCCGTTCCTCAACTCAGTTAAGGGCAACTCCATCAGTTCCTCACTTCTCCTTCATCTTTCTTAACGTAGATGATTGCTGCCAAATCATGGTCAATTATGCATCTTTCGTTTCCAACCCTGACTGTTAAAGGACCCCTAGGAACTATTTTATTTTCAACCTCTATTCGTTCTCCAGGTGTAATTTTTAGTCTAGTAAGTTGTTTTAGTGTCTCAGCTTTTTCTTCAGTTATCTTGACAATAAAACCACTCATTTTTGCGTCAAATTCAGTGAGAGCCATTGTTTCTTCTTCAATGATTCCTCCACAATTCGTCGGTATCGGGTTTCCGTGAGGGCATCTTTTCGGGTGCCTTAAGGCTTTCTCTAATGGCTTAAGTATTTCTGGTGAAAGGGCGTGTTCTAACTTGCAAGCTGGGTCGTGGACCTCGCTCCAATCTAGATGTAAAATGTCTGTCAGCAGTCGTTCTGCGAGGCGATGTCTTCTCAGGATATTTGAAGCAATTTTTCGTCCATTATCAGTTAACTTTACTCCTTTATACGGTTCATGAATAACAAGTCCTTTTCTTTCCAAGTTCTCTATCGTGTTTGTAACCGATCCAGGAACCACATTCAATTTCCTAGCAAGCTCCATGGTTCTGGCAAAGCCTCTTTTTCTCTCTAAACGATAGATTGCCTCAAGGTATTCTTCGGCTTGGTTAGAGACTATTTTTCCTTCAGTGTTCACGAGTTTTACCTACCAGAAATTACGACCACTCGTAATTTTATGCAATGTGGTCGTAGATAAACTTTACCATATGAAATCCGCTAAAACACAAAAACTATACACATTCAAGCCCGTTAGTTACAGTGAGACCTGTTAAAAATAGATAAATGGCCCTTTACTATGATGCTTCTTCTAGCTTGAAGTGCTTTTGGAAGACATGATCAATTTCTTTGGGTTTTTCCAGTACAAAGACGCCGTCCATGGCTGCTAGTTTTTTGATGTGCTCAACATCTTCTTTTCTTACGCGTATTTTCATTTCGCTGCCGTCAGGAAGTTGCGTGGCTGTTACTCCTTCCTTGTAGTCGCAGGGCAGTATGTAGACGGGTACAAAAGATTTCAGAGCCATTATCGTTGCGTTACATAATAACGTGTCTGCTATCCCCATTGCGATCTTTGCAACTGTATTTGATGTGGCTGGAGCAATCAACAAAAATTCAATTTTTCCGCTCTGCAGTTGAACCGCAAGAGTAGGTATATTCGAGTTAACTTCAACTCGCATTTTATCAAAATTTTCCTTCAAATCCTTAAACAAACCGTAGAATCTTAATACTTGGTCTCCTGCCTTCGAAAGATAGATTGTTATTCTGGTCTCAGTTTGATACTGCTTATTGATCTGTTTCATAGTTTCAATTGTTTCAGCAAGTCTGTTTCCGCTACCTGTGATTCCCCAAGCAACCCTTCTCTTCTTTTTTTGCTTTTTTTCCATTTCCACAGTTCCAACAGCCATTTTTCCTCACTTTAATTCTGCCTTTTAACCTCGATTTTATTCATGGCTTCGGCGAATCGTTTAATTGTCTTCTTTAAACTTCTAAAGCCTTCCTTGTCCTCTTTTACTCCTTCTAAGGTGTCTTTTGACCAGAAGTTTGCTCCTAGATTTGCTCCGAAGGGACCGCCACTTATGGGTGTGATCGCGTTTAGGATGTAAAATGTATGGATTTGCTGGATTGCCAGTTCCTGTCCTCCAATTCTGTCTCCCCCAACGGCAATAACCATCCCTATTTTATGTTTCAAGACGTTGGGGTCTGCGGCTAAGAGGGCTCTACATCGGTCCATGACTGCTTTTGTTTGTGCGCTTATTCCCCCGTTGTAGACGGGGGTGGCTAAGATTATCCCCGCGGCATCTTTTAGTAGGCTGTAGACTGTGTTCATGTCGTCCTTTATTATGCATTCTTTATGTTTCAAGCAGTGGTCGCAGTGGATGCAGAAACCGATTTTTTTGTTTCTAACTGTGAAAAATTCCGTTTTGAAGCCCATCGTTTCCAGAGTGTTTAGGGCTTCTCTTAGAACATGTTCTGTTGCACCTTTCCTAGGGCTCCCGCATATGCCGACAATCATGGTGCTTCATTAAAGTTCTATGTCCACTAAACTCAATAAATGTTACTAACGTCTCAAAATGTCCTTATGTCTAAACCCAATTTTTACCCAATAATGTGACACTATTAATTTATAGCATATGAATTGGTGGTTTATGAATTGATGGAGTGCCCCTTTAGGTGCAGCCACCATTCGTTTCCTGACCACTTCAACTTTTGTCCCTATTGCGGATATAAATTGGAAAGTGTTTATGGCAAGAAAGAGTGTACAAGCCAAAAATACTGAAAACTAACGGTAATTACATGAATAAACGGTTACACAAAAACTACATAATATTCCCTGATTTTTAGTCCCCTTTATGTGCAGATACCACGAAAGTGGCTGTTTCAATGTTTTTGTTTCCAACACTTCAGTAGGGACAACACCTAAAAGCGAGAGATAACCGAACTAGCCATTATGGAAAAGAAACAAGCTGCACTTTTAGCCATGTTTTGTGGCATCGCCATTTTTGGCATAAAACTAGTAGCATATTTTATTTCTAACTCCGTAGCCTTGCTTTCTGATGCCCTAGAGTCTATTGTTAACATAGCTGCTTCAGGGCTAATGCTTTTCTCGGTTTGTGTTTCAGAAAAAGCCCCTGACCGTAGCCACAAGTATGGTCACGAAAAAATCGAGGACATATCATGCCTTGTGGAGGGCATCTTCATAATCCTTGCTGCACTTCTTATCATCAATGCAGCTGCGGGGCGTCTCTTTGAGCCCGCTGAACTGTTTAAACTTGACATTGCCATTGGAATCTCGATGTTCGCTACTGCCCTGAATGCGGGGCTCTCTTGGCTGTTAATCAAAACTGCTAAGAGCTGCGGCTCAACGGCACTTGAGGGCGACGCGAAACATCTCTTTTCTGACGTAATCTCGACTGTGGGCGTGTGGATAGGTCTCTTTGTTGCCCAATTAACTGGGTGGGGCTTCGTGGATTCTATACTCGCCTTTGTGGTTGCCGTTTTGGTTGTGAGGATGGGAGTGGGGCTTGTTTTGAAGGCTTCAAACCGTCTAATGGATCAATCGTGCAGAGAAGAAGAGGAGAAGATAATCGAGCTTCTTGGCCGGCATACTTTCCGTTTTATTGACTTCCATGATTTGAAAACCCGTCGACACGGGAACCAAGTTTTTGCGGAGCTCCATCTTTCAGTTGACGGTTCCCTGAGCGTTAAGGAAGCTCATGATCTTACGGATCATTTAGAAGAGGAATTGAAAGAGGAGCAGCCAAACGTAAGCCTGACAATTCACGTTGAGCCGCCAAAATAAAGCAGCAGGCGGGAAAGACCGTTTCAGTTTTTGGAATGCTTTTTTCATAATGTCCCTTATCTTATAGGATGTACTGTATATTGATATAGAAGATGTGAGATGAGTAAGAATGACCCTAAAAAGAAAATGTATGGTAAGCTTCACAGCTTTATCTCTCCTAATGATGCTGCTGACCTTTTCCTTTTTGACTTCTGTTCAAGCAAACGGACAAACCAATAGCAACAACATACCCCCTGACATGCCCCAAAACGCCGTACAGTTCAACCGAACCGACATCACTCCCTCAGGCTATCTGGAATCCCTACAAGCAATGGAAACAACCGTCTGCTTCTACAAAAACTTCACTCTAATGATGAACTGCACCGAAAATTGCGAATTGAATCTGACCTTAGACCCCCAAGTCAGAAACAGAATTATCTCCGTTTCTGTTGACCCAAACCAAACAATGATGCTAACCATGAACGTTAGTGCTTCACCGCCCCAAGGCGAAGCAGTGATGGAACGCACCCTAAACTTCTATATGGTATTAGAGACTGACGCCACACTCCAACTGCAGAGCCAGCTAAGATTACACATTAACCAGACAGAACTCAGCACAGAACTTGGGCGCGAAGTCAACGCTTCAAAGCTAATATGGCATTACTGGGACCCAACTCAAAACCAGTGGACTCCTGTTGAAAGCTACATGGACCAAAACGGCTACCTAGTCTGCAACACAGATCACTTCTCAACATGGACCGTCGCCGAAGTTGAAAACCCAGATCAAATCCCAGAAAACATACACGTATACACGGTAATAGGTTTGATCGTAATCGTAACCGCTGCCACAGCATTATGGAAACGAAAGAAACCTTAGAAACACTATCAGAACCGTTCATGATCTGTTGGAGTCATCTCCAACAATCCCATATTCTTTTTTTAATCAGAATTGTGCTACCATCGTAAGATGTTTGCCATCGTCTTCTTGCTAACCGCTTCAGCGACCTGTTTTCCAACCAATTTTTCTGCCAGTTTAAGAGCAAACGGAAGAGCTGTTGCGGGTCCTCTACTCGTTACGATATTTCCGTCAACCACAACCATGTCCTCTTTTGGCTTGCCTCCACCCTTTCTGAGTTCGTTTTCCATTCCTGGATAAATCGTGCAATTCTTTCCTTTCAGAACGCCAGCGTCTGAGAGAACTGCTGGAGCTGCACAGATCGCGGCTACTAGCTTGTTGGAGTCGAACGCCTTTTTGATCATATTAATCACTCGCGGGTCATTTCTAAGATTCTTATAACCCGGATTCCCTCCAGGACATATTACTGCATCAAAATCTTCTGTAGTAACGTCATCGATTGGCTTGTCTGGAACAATTCTCATTCCATGTGCGCCTTCCACCACGTTGGGTGTCAAACCAGCAACGATTACATCTACGCCGGCTCTTCTGAGGATGTCTACAATTGTTGTTGTTTCGATTTCTTCGAATCCTGTAGCAAGAAAGACCAATGCTTTAACCATACAATATCCCTTCATTATCTTTTTTAATGCTTTAATTCTTCGACCAGTTTCACGATCTGCTCTATCACATACTCATTTATTTTTTGTCCTTTCTTAACTGATGCTATTGTCGGGTCGCCCATAACTCCGCTTGGGAAGTATCGTTCAGGATCTGGAACAATCTCGAATCTGGGCAGATTTGGAAAACTTTGTTCTCCTTTTCCTTTTATCAAATCGGATCGAATAGCCATTACTCTCGAAGTTTCGATGGTACCCGCGTGGGAATCTCGGGCATCAAAGTCCTTGCCTCTAAGATCAAACGCAAAGTCATAATCTGAGCAAACCATAATTCGTGGTCTATCCTCTTCGTTCTTGTGATTATTTACAACCGTTTTGGCTGCAAGCTTAATTGCAGTCATATGTGACCCACCCGCATGACCTGTTATAATTAACAATCGTTTGAAATCGTTACGGACAAAATCTTCCAGAATATCAGCCATTATGCTCCGTAGCGAATCAAAACTTATCGTGATTGTGCCCGGAAAATTTCTTGTAGAATTACAAAGCCCATACCTTAAGGGCGGTGCAACTAGGCAACCAGATTTTCGGGCGACTCCCAAAGCCACATACTCGGCTTGAAGACTGTCTGTACAAAGCGGCAGATGAGTTCCATGTTCTTCGATGCTTCCGCATGGGATAATCACAACTTTTCCGTCTCTAGCCGCTTTTTCTGCTTCCGGCATAGAAAGCTCGTCAAACCATAATGTTCCGTTTTTGCTCAAATCTGCACACATGTTTTATCATTCTCTTTTTAGATGATTACAGTTTAATCGCACCAATTCTATCGCCTTCTGTTATAACTTCTTTGCTTACCCCAGTATTCTATCTGGTCTTTTTAATCCAAAAGCTTGCGGGTGGAGCATATTTTAATTTGTAAAGACTTTCCCAAACTTCTTTCTAACAGAAGCCATGAACCGATTAAACTCAACTCCAATATTTTTCCACGATATCAGCAACAGAATAACCAATTCTTCAGGTTCTCTGAAAACTGCCCTACGAGAAATCATTGCCTATGCAAGATAGATCAACCCCAAACGCCACAACAAAACGAAAAAGAAAAATTAACCGCTTATTAATATTGGAAAAAACACTGTATTAGGAGACTAATAATAGTTCATTGTTGAAAACAGTACTTTTTCTGGAAATCTAAGAGAACTAAAGGAAAGCTTGAATCGGTGTATTTCAAACTTTTTTGCTGCCTAGATTCCTAAGATAAATAGCCAGATATTCAAGTAGACTATTGCGCCGAGAGAGGAGATCAGGGTTACCGATGCTATGGTTTCTTTGTAGAAGTCGTATCGTTCGCTCAGAACTGACAAAGAAACGGCAACAGGCATCCCATGCATAAGCACCAACATTGAGTGTTCCATGGTTGGCAGATTGAACAGCGTCAAGGTTGCCAAGGCTAAGGTGGGCAAGAAAATTATTCTTAGTAGACTCAACCCAAAAGCTTCAGGCAAGTTGGCATATTTCTTTCCGTACAGAAAAGCCCCCAACATAAAAACAGCCACCGCGGATGTGGTGCCGCCCAACATATGCAAAAAGGTGGATGCTGGAGAAGGAATATCAACCCCAACAAGAGAAATCAAAATGCCCGCCACGATTGATATAATCAAGGGATTTCTTGCGAG